>DASZVM010000718.1:0-5224 GCA_035547295.1 Puia sp.
CCATCAGGTGATCATACTTTTTATAATATGCCTCGATCCGGAAAAGCCGGTTGTGCGCCTTTTTCTGATAGTTCACCAGCCAATGGGTAGCCTGGCTGTGCTGCTGATAAAATACTCCGTAGGCCAGGTTGATCTGTGCGCCATGGGGCAGTCTGTAACCCAGGCTGAGTCTTGGGGCAAGATGGGCGGTACTCGACAGGGAAGAATGCTCGCCGCGAAGCCCCGCCTTGACGGCCAGGTTCCGCGCCAGGTAAATATCGCTTTCCACAAATACCGCCGCAAGACGATCCGTGGAATCGGTCCAATATTCGCCCCCGAACCGCAACGCCTGAAAGTGCGAAAACGATTTGGTCACCACTGTCCGCGCCTGAAAGAACCTGTCCCGGAACTCACCCGAATCGCGGATGCTTGTATGCTCATAATTCCCCGCGATAGCCGCATCTATCTTCCAGTCATTACCCAGCGGTTGCCGCCAGGAAAGATTCGCGTATGCATTCCTGTCGCGTATCTCGAAGGTGGCGGCATCCCCGGGATGATTGACGTCGGGTGTGCGCAGGCCGGTATGACTGTACCCATAACTGGTATAAAATTTTAACATCCCCTCCCTTCCCGTCCTCACCCGGAAATTACCATCCATGGTCAGGTATTCGGGCCCGTGGAAATAATCCTGCTGCTGTGGTACGATCTTATTGTAAGGCTGAAGGTTCCCATATCCCAGGTTCATCCCATAGCTGCCTTGTCTTTTCTTACCCAGTTCCTGAAATCCGGCACCCATGTGTTGGGGGAAAATATGACCACTGGCGGAGGATTCATCCGGCAGATCGATGGTCTCCAGGATCAATGCGCTGCTGAGCGCCTGTCCGTACAAGGCAGAATAACCGCCCGTGCTGAATAATATGCCCTTGAAAAGAAAGGGGTTTAGCCGGGCGGATTGCGGTACGTTCGGTACGCTGGCAAAATTGGGGCTCCGCAGCAGCGTGCCGTCTACGAACTGTTTTGTCTCTTCGCTTGAACCTCCTCTCACAAAGAGTCCTTCTTTTTCCCCTATCAGCTGGGCGCCCGGCAGGAATCGAAGGGCATTGGCCAGATCGCCGCCGTTGCCGGCCACCGTGACAGCGTCCATGGGACTGAGGGATGCGCCCTTTGCCTTATCGCTGGCGACAAAGCTGCCGGCTCCTGTTACCACTGCCTCACCCAATGTTTGGGCCGGCTTTTGCAGTACGGTATCCTGTCCATATGCGGTAGTGCCTAGCACCACCATAAGAACAAAGATCGATCTGGCTTTCATACCTGACATTTTCCACAAACCTACTCTGCACGCAACCCCATCTGAAGATAGAATAGATCACCAGCCGATAAGCGTCGACACACCTCCCCTATTCCGTCGATCCATCATCTCTTACAACCCTAATAGCTCACTCAGATGCCCCCTGTAGCCTTCACTCAGCGGCAGTTCAGCCTTGCCCACCAGCACCAGGTCCCGCCGGATGGAAGATACTTTGTCCGCATTTACGATATAGCTCCGGTGGATACGGGCAAAACGTCTGCCCGCCAGCCGCTCTTCCATTGCCTTCATGCTCATCTTGGTGATCAGCGGGCGGGCGCTATCTTCCATATAGACCTTTATATAGTCTTTCATACCTTCGATATAGAGGATGGAAGGAATAAATATTTTTTCCAGGTTATATTCGACATAAACAAAAAAGTAATCCAGCCCGCCACTGCCGCTTTTTAATACATGCAGCTCCTGTGCCTTATTGCACGCTTTCAAGAACCTTTCGAATGACACAGGTTTTAACAGGTAATCCACCGCATTCAGATTGAATCCTTCCAATGCATGCTCCTTGTAGGCCGTGATAAAGATCACCATGGGCGGAGATGGCAGGGATGCAAGAAATTGCAAACCGCTGAGGCCAGGCATTTGTATGTCAAGAAAAATGAGATCCACGCTTTCTTTGTGCAGGACATCGGCCGCCTCCATGGCATTCCTGCACCGGCCTGCCAGATGGAGGAAGGGGACCTTTTGAATATTGTCCACCAGGAGGTCCAGCACCAGCTTCTCATCGTCGACAGCGATACAATTCATCATGAGAGATCAAGATTTAGTTCCACTGTATAAATTTCGTCTTTATCCGTGATAGTTAGCTTGTGTCTGCCAGGATATAATAATTCAAGCCGGGTTCGGGTATTGGCCAGCCCAATACCAGGGTTCTTATCTTTGACAGTAGCTTCCTTGCTATAATTATTGCTGACCTTAAAATATAACCGTCTGCTCTCCATCCTCAATTCCACGCTGATAAAAGCCTGCCTTACCATCCCGATACCATGTTTAAAAGCATTTTCCAAAAACGGTATCAGCAGCATCGGCTCTATCCGCACCTCTGGATCAGGGTCCGCAATAGTGAGCCGGATATCCACGTCTTCTCCAAAACGCAGCTGCTGAAGGTCGATATAGCTTTTTACAAGCTGCGCTTCATTGGATAATGATATCTTTTCTTCGCCGGATTCGTAAAGGGAATAGCGCAGCAGGTCCGAAAGCTTGATGAGAGATGCCTCCAGCAAGGGCGAACCCTGTCTTGCCAGGGAGACCATATTGGTCATCATGTTGAAAAGGAAATGGGGGCTTATCTGCTGACGAAGGAACTTCAGCTCGGCCGACAGCCGCTGGGCCTTTTGCTCTTTTTCTATCCTTTCCCTGTGTACCCGGTCCGTCACCGTCCGGAAAATGACCGATGCTATCAAAAAAGGTATAGGGGGAAAGAATAGCAGCCGGTGTAGAAAGGGAGTAATGACCTGTTCCGGCTGTAAAGCCTGTACTATATATAATTTACCATAGTAGGAAATGGCCAGCAGACCTGCCACTGAGAGAAAATACAGGGGCCAGAGCCGCCGCGTCATCAGCTTTGGGTAAAGGATAAGCGCGTTGAGATAGAACAGCCCGATATGATACAGATTGGTAAAAAGAAAAAATGTGCCGGGCAACGCGGGATTGCCCGGCACATTGTGAAATATCACGGCCGGAATGGTCAGAAGGACCACCCAGATCGACATATGGATAGCAGGGGTAAAAAATGATGGCCTGTTGTTGAGCATACCCGCAAGTTATGCTCAAATTTTACATACCTGCGAATATCAGTCGACGACTGCCGGAATTGGGTCGACGCAATACCCGGGTCGCTCAGCAGCCCGCCGTAACAGGAGCAATTACTGATTTACCCTGAACTCCTCCCAACCCTGGGCCGTCGCACGGTTGCAGGTCATGGCCTGGGCTCCATTCTCGCTGCTGACATATTTCCCATTGCTCCCTTGCAGCGAGATCGTCCCATCCGGGTTATTGATCCAGGTGAATGTTTCCCAACCCTGGAAAGTGGGTCTGTTACACGTCATCGCCTGGACCCCGTTCTCGCTGCTGACATATTTTCCCATGCTCTGTAACGCCACTTTACCGCCGCCCGCATCCACCACGAGGAATTGCTCCCATGTCTGGGCCGTGGGACGATTGCAATTCATGGCCTGCGTCCCATTCTCACCGCTGACATACATGTTATTGTTACCTTTCAGCGTAATGGTCTGCCCGATGGGCGCATTGCCGCCCGTATTGCTGATGCTGTATACCCGTACATAATCCACCATCATCGTAGTGGGTAAGGACCCGTTATCAATGTTATTGCCAGGCAGGTCGCCGCCGATGGCCAGGTTGAGGATGATAAAGAATGGCAGATGGAAAGCGCCCGTATTGTTTATATTATTTGCAATATTCCCTGTCACATACAACGTATTGTCGACATACCAACGGATGCTGCTGTTATCCCACTCTACGGCATAAATATGGTAGTCCCCCGGTGAGGTCGTAGTGCTGCTGCCGTATTGTACGTGACCGCTGCCGCCGTTCCAGTGCATGGTGCCCAGGATGGTATTGGAAGTGTTCACATGCTCCATAATATCTATCTCTCCGCAGGTGGGCCATCCCGCACCTGTATTGACATTATTGCCCAGCATCCAGAAAGCAGGCCAGGTCCCTTGTACCATCGGCAGTTTGATACGGGCTTCTATACGGCCATATGTCGTGGAGAATTTACCGTATGTCTCCAGCTTACCCGAAGTATACGGCTGTCCCTGTACGGTCTGCTGCCTCGCCGTGATGATGAGGTTGCCGCCTGACACCGAAACATTGGCCGGCTGATAAAATTCTTTCTCGTTGTTGACCCCGGGGTTGCCGTTGATGATGTTCCAGTTGGAGGTGTTGACGCTGGTGCCGTCAAATTCATCGGACCATACCAGGGTAAGAGCCCTTGGGGCCGTAGCCGTCTCCTGCCCTGTCCCTGTGGCGGACCTGGCGTCTTTTTTACAGGAGATGGATAAAACAAGCATCGAAACCACCAGCACTGTGCCGGCAAGGATTCTCATCGTGGTTGCTCTTTTCATAATAGATAGATTTTAGTATAAGATTTAATTGAACACTACGATGAAGGGGTGCCTGTCCAGACAAAGGTGGCAACCGCACCGGCCGCGAGAGAATAAGTAAAGGATTCGCCGCCCCATTTGACCTTAAAGGACTGCGCGCTCCCGCTGGTGTTGAGGGCGATCAGCACTTTGCCGCCATCGCTGTTCTTAAAGGCCACATCCTGCACACCTCCTGAAAAAGTATTGGAGGATATACGCACGGCTCCCGGTCGGACAAACTTGGAGGCATGGGCGATAATATAATAAGATACATTCCTGGAGACGGAAGAGCCGCTGATCGTAAGCGCACCCTGACAGGCGCTGCATCCACCCGGTGTATGGGGATTGTAATCAGGGTCCGCCGCCAGGTTCCATTCCAGCACATTACGGCTCCAATTGCGGGTGGCGCCGATGATCAGGTTATTGACGTGCCAGGCTAGGTCCCCGCCAAAATTACCGGGGCCGCCTACCCACTGTTCCGTAAAATAAATATTCTTGGAAGGGTACGCATTGTGCACATCCGTCAATGCGCTGATGCCGCCGGCATAGAGATGAAAAGCAGAGCCATCCACAAAAGCATACGCTCCCGGGTCCCCCAGCACCGCCTCGGGATAGGTGGGGACGTCGGCATTATGGTCCCAGCAAATGATCTTCGTAGTGATGCCCGCTGCCTGGAACTGAGGCCCCAGGTTATTTTTTATAAAGCTTGCCTCTTCGCTTGCCTGCATCACCATGCTGGGGTTGTTATAGGGGTTCAATGGCTCATTCTGGGGAGTAACGG
>DASZVM010000719.1:0-3914 GCA_035547295.1 Puia sp.
CCAAAACTATATACCTATATCCACCTCCAGGCGCCGATTTAAAGACGGCGGACTTTTCCGTCAGCAGGCTGACGGACCTGGTCCATATAGAAGGGACGCAGCAGCATCCCGTCAGGAATATCACTATCATGGGTATTGTCTTTACGCAGACGGCAAGGACCTTTATGCTGGTGAAGGAACCACTGTTGCGCAGCGACTGGAGGATCTACCGTGGTGGGGCCATATTGCTGGACAGGACCGAAGATATACATATCCGGGACTGCACGTTCTATGAACTGGGCGGGAACGCCGTTTTTCTGAGCAATTACAATAAAGGCGATACGATAAATGATAATCATTTTTATCAGCTGGGCGGCAATGCCATAGCCTTCGTCGGAAACCCCGCATGCGTACGTTCTCCTTCTTTCAGCTATGAGTCTTTTGTTCCCTGGTCTGAGATGGATTACACGCCTGGCCCGAAAGGGAAGGATTTCCCCCAGTATTGCGCTGCGGCAGGTAATTTGATCCATGACATCGGCACCATTGAAAAGCAGGTTGCAGGCATCGAGATATCCATGTCCTTTCATATCCGTGCAGCGCACAATACGATATACCAGACGCCAAGGGCAGGGATCAATATCAGCGAAGGTACTTGGGGAGGACATGTCATCGAATTCAACGACGTATTCAATACCGTGATGGAAACAGGCGACCATGGCGCTTTTAATTCCTGGGGACGCGACCGGTACTGGCGACCGGAAAGGAATATCATCGACAGCATTGTTGCCGCAAAGCCAGGGATAGAATTATTGGATGTCATCGACCCTGTTGTCATCCGGAACAATCGCTTTCAATGCGATCACGGCTGGGACATAGACCTGGATGATGGAAGCACCAATTATGAGATCTACGACAACATCTGCCTGAGCGGGGGACTCAAGCTGCGCGAAGGATATCACCGCACCGTGAGGAACAATATCATCCTCAACAATACATTCCATCCGCATGTGTGGTTAAAGAACAGTCACGACCGGTTTGTGCACAATATCGTCACCCTCCCGTATGCTCCGATACTGATGAATAACTGGGGTGACAGGATAGACTCAAATTTCTTCCTTTCGGAGGATGCTTTGGTCAAAGCCAGGGAACTGGGGCTTGATCAGCACAGCTCATGGGGGAAATGGGATGCAGGTTCAATGAATATAGCCGGCGGCGTCGGGGTAACAAAAAAAGATCTGAAAGCGATAGCCAAAAAGCCTGTAATACGCCCATTGGTCACCGGTGAAGCCGGACCGGAAGCATCCGGGGTCAAATGGCTGGGTGCTTTTTTTAAGGATGTCCGGACACTGGGCGAGCAGTCGGCCGCAGGCTTGCCGGATAAAAAAGGGGCTTTATTGACCGGGCTTCCATCAGGCTCAGCTGCCGAAAAGAATGGTCTTCAGCAAGGCGATGTGATCAGACGACTGGGTTCCCGGGAGATCGGTTCAGCCGGTGATCTGTTACAGGCAGAGGGACATGCAAAGCCCGGAGAAAAGATCGGGTGCGTTATTTTCAGGAACCAATCTGAACGTACAGTCGTGATAATATTGTAAGTTTAAATAAAAAAACCAGCATGAACTGCCTGAAAAGATCATTTTTGCCTTTAGTTTTTCTTGCATCGACAGCCACCGTATCTGCGCAGAATAAACCGTCCCTGTTCAATGAATCCGCCGGCCATAAGGAGCAGCGCCTGAAATGGTGGACAGACAGCCGGTTTGGCATGTTCATCCATTGGGGGCTGTATTCCGAGGCCGCACGTCACGAATGGGTAAAGCACAACGAACATATGACGAATGAGGAGTATCGGAAATATTTCGATCATTTCGATCCGGAAGATTTCGATCCAAAAAAATGGGCTGCTGAAGCAAAAGCCGCGGGGATGAAATATGCCGTGCTTACTTCCAAACACCATGATGGTTTTTGTTTGTTCGACAGCAAGTACACGGATTACAAGGCGACCAATACACCCATCAAAAAGGACCTGGTAAAGGAATGGATAGAAGCTTTCAGGGCCCAGGGGATAAAAGTTGGTTTTTACTATTCGCTGCTGGACTGGCACCATCCTGATTATACCATGGACAACGTTCATCCCCTGGTACAGGTAGACACCAGCAGTGCCAACTATGCACGTCTGAACAAGGGGCGGGATATGGCGAAGTACAGGCAATATATGAAAAACCAGATCACCGAGCTGTTGACCAATTACGGGAAGATAGATATCCTGTGGATGGATTGGACCTGGAACAAAAATGACAAGAAAGGGAAACATGCGGAAGACTGGGACGGGGTCGGATTGATAAAGCTGGCAAGAAAGCTGCAGCCCGGCATCATCATCAATAACAGGCTTGGACTGGAAGATTACTCGGATGGAGGCGATTTTGTCACACCCGAGCAGGTATCGCCCAAAGAGCTGGAAAAATATAAAGGTCAGAGCTGGGAGACATGCCAGACCTTTTCCGGTTCATGGGGATATTACAGGGATGAGACCACCTGGAAAACCCATCGCCAATTGCTGGACCTGCTGATCACTTCTGTCGCCAACGGGGGTAACCTCATCCTGAACGTTGGCCCCACTGCCCGCGGCGAATTTGATTATCGTGCGAACCACGCCCTGGACAGCCTGGCTTACTGGATGCATGCCAATAGCAAGTCCATTTACGACTGTACCTTTGCCCCGGCCTCGTTTACCCAGCCCGAAGGTACCAGGCTTACCTACAATGCCACGACAAAAAGGCTGTATGTACACCTGTTTGATTTTACCACGGGCGGCACACTGGTCCTGCCTGGCTATGCGGGGAAGATAAAATACGCCCAGCTGCTGAACGATGATTCCGAGATATTGTATACGACAGAAGGTAATGATATCGTGCTGAAAATGCCAAAGGTAAGACCTCCGTATGAAATACCGGTGATAGAGCTGCTGCTTGATTAGGTATAATAGTGCTACATTGTAGTAAAATTCAATCTATGCCGCATATTGCTTTGCCTGAAGGCTATCCGGGTATCCGCAGCCTTTTTATGTATAGCCCCGGTACGGCCAGGCCATTGAACGACCTGGTGCAAACTCTCCTTCATGACCCGAACACCTCTACGCTGACGCCGGGGGAAAGGGAGCTGATCGCCACGTACACCTCCAGTCTCAATCATTGTAAATACTGCGCTACCACGCATGGGGCCATCGCCAAATGGCAGCTGGGCGGGAATGAGCAGGTGGTGAAGGATGTCATGCAGGACCCTTCCCGGGCTGAAGTGAGCGAAAAAATGAAAGCCTTGCTGAAGATTGCGGCCAAAGTGCAGCAGGACGGAAAAAAAGTCACTGCTGAAGACATTGCGTTTGCCCGCCGGCAGGGAGCTACGGATAAGGAGATACATGATACAGTGTTGATCACGGCTGCTTTTTGTATGTACAACCGGTATGTGGACGGGCTTGCCACCTGGGCGCCGGATGACCCGGCTGTGTACGATGCCATCGGTAAGCAAAGGGCTACCGAAGGCTACCTCACCAAACCTTTTAAAATACCAACATAATAAAATGGGAAAATAATTACACAGTTGTCCTGCATGCAACAGGCTGGAAGACCGTGGCAGATTTTTTGAATTGATAAGGATAAACACCCTTATTAATCAATTAAAATGTAGTGTTATGAAAAATGCAAATAACAGCAGCACTGAATTGAAGATGAAAGGTAACTGGAATGAAATGAAAGGCAAGATAAAACAAAAATGGGCAAATCTCACCGACGACGACCTGATGTACCAGGAAGGCAAGGAAGATGAATTATACGGACGCATCCAACAAAAGACAGGCAAGACAAAAGAAGAGATAAAGTCCTGGATCGATAGCTTATAGTTTGATACTTTTTTGTTGGCCAGGGGCGACGTCGACCTCTCTGTAG
>DASZVM010000720.1:0-1552 GCA_035547295.1 Puia sp.
CCGGCATAGTACATGAAAAGATCAATCGTATATATAGTATCCCTGCTGTTGACCCGGACGCTGCTTGCTCAGCCATCCGCACAGTCAGGCCCCCCTGTTAAAATAAAAGTTTCAGTCGACTCGCAGAAGATCGTCATCGGACAGCCCATACAGCTGATGGTGGAAGCTTTTGTGCCGGGTGGGACGCCTCTGACCTGGCCTGCCATCGACAGTCTCCCTCATTTTGAATGGCTGGAAAAAGGTACGCTGGATTCTGTGGTGAAGCCGGATGAGCGGTACTATCGCCAGCGTTTTGTCATTACGAGCTTTGATTCGGGGTTCTGGGCCATACCCCGTCTGCCTTTTATCTCGGGGAAAAAGAAATATTTCTCGGATTCGGTGCGTATCGCGGTGAACTATTCGCCGTTTGATCCCGGCAAGGATTATCACGATATCAAGGATATCATCGATATACCCAATCCTTATGCAAAATACATCCCCTGGGGTGTGGCGGCCGTCACGCTTATCGCTCTTGGTCTTGTGATATGGCTGGTGCGGAAAAAGAAATTGCTGCGGCGGGGTGTTACGGCGGTTCCGGTGGCGCAGCTTTCGCCTTACGAAGAGGCTATCCGGCAGCTGGAGGAGCTGTATAAGCAGGGAGCGGGTGAGGATGGGAAGGTAAAAGTATATTATACAAGGCTCAATGATATCCTCCGGATGTTTGTGCTTCGCAGGCTGGGTATTGCCAGCCTGGCGGAAACCAACGAGGAGCTGATCGGGCAGATAAAACGGCTTCCTCTCACCAGCGGGCAGTTTGAAGAGCTGGCTGAGACGTTACGGATGACGGATTTTGTGAAGTTTGCCAAATATGTGCCGGCGGCTAACGACAATGAACACAGCTACCGGGTGATCCGGCAGTCGGTGGATCACCTGAATGAGATACGGGCGGCGGTGGAAAGGGAGGAAGCGGCGAGGGTGGCTGCTGCGTCGGTGCGGGGACCCGGACAAGGGGCGGGTGACCAGGGGATGCGGACGGGCGGACAAGGGCCGGAAGAAAAAAAGAATTTGGAAAAGAAATAATACGACAAATAAGTGCTGTACGATTGGTACGAAAATATTCACTTTAGCCAGCCGGCTTTCTTCGGGCTTTTTCTCCTGGTGCCGCTGCTTGTCTGGTGGGAGCTGCGTAAGGCAGGTCAGACCCAGGGCACTGTGCTGGTGTCTTCCATACGTCCTTTTGAGGGGTCGCGTTCATGGAAGAACCTGCTGCGTCCCCTGCCCTTCATTTTCCGGGTACTGGCGCTCTGTTGTATCATCATCGCGCTGGCCCGGCCCCAGACCCGGTATGACGAGCAGATGGTGACAGGGGAAGGCATCGACATCGTGCTTTGCCTGGACATCAGCGGCAGTATGCTGGCACAGGATTTTACGCCCAATCGTATGGAGGCTGCAAAGGCGGTGGCAAGCGAGTTCATCGACCACCGGCCCACGGATCGCATCGGGCTGGTAATCTTTTCAGGCGAAAGCTTTACCATGTGTCCTTTGACGACGGATCGTACTGTCCTCAAGCAAC
>DASZVM010000721.1:0-2669 GCA_035547295.1 Puia sp.
AAGCTCCAGGGGATCTCTGTAGGTCTCTATAGCAGGAACCTCATCCTCTGGACAAAGGCCAAGGCAGGTATCGACCCCGAGCTGGCCTTCCAGTTCCAAACCTCTCCTCAGAGCAACGGGTCCCAGTTCAGGCAAGGTATCGAAAGATATAACGTCAACCCCTGGACCATACCACTGGGCGTCAAGCTGAATGTCCGCTTTTAATCCAACAACCTCCGTTACATCAAAAACTACAACAATGAACAGCAAAGTAAAAATATACAGGACGGCAGGTGTCTTTCTCCTGATCCTAATGTCCGCAGGAGCCTGTAAAAAGGTATCCGATCTCAACATCGACCCCAACCACGTGACGGCAGCCGATGCCGCTCCCGACTACCTGATGGCCCAGGTCCTGACCTCTACCGCAAAAAGTTACGGCGATCTCGGGTCCGGCAACCTATCCGGCGCCATGCAGCAGACCTACCAGGATGCATGGAGCACTACCTTTAGCCAATACAACTGGAGCCCCACCGACTGGGCCACCAACTATGGCATTCTGCGCGACAACAAATTGCTGTTGTCCAAGTCGGAAGACCTGAAATGGAATTTCCACCAGGGAGTAGGGCTTATCATGCGGGCCTTCAACTACGGGTATCTCGCCGACTTCTGGGGCGACGCACCGGATTCCATGTCCCTGAAAGGAGATGAAAATTCCCTGGAAAGCCAGTTCCCCAAGTTCGATGCCCAACAGGATATCTACGCGCATGTGATCGCGGACCTGAAAGCCGCCATCCCCTTTTTACAGGGCACGAAGGCCGATCATCCCGAGGTCACCGGCGTCACGGAAACCTCCGATGTCTTTTATGGCGGGGAGCCCGAAAAATGGCGCCGTCTCGCCTACTCGCTCCTGCTTCGTTATTATATGCGGCTCTCCGCAAAAATGGATGTCCGTGCGGACGTGGAAGCCATTGCGGGCAACGTGTTCCAGGGTATCGACGATGACTGGGCCATGCCCTTCCCCGGAACCGATGCAAATTCGTCCTACCAGATGGCCGCAAAATACAAGAGCCAGTCCGACTTCGACAGGAATAAGATGTGCGGCACCATGACCATGAAGATGAAAGACCTGAAGGACCCCCGTATTGTCATCATGGCCCAGCCCATCATCATACCTTCCGTTGTCGACGCCAGCAAGTTCAGCCCGGGCGATAATACGACGCTGATCCTGCTTCAGAACGGCGTCCGCTATATCAACCCCGCCGCGGCCGCAGCCGCCAAATACAAACAATTCGACCCTGCCACCTATGCGACGGACAGACCTTATGGCGCTGTCGTGGGCAGCCTGTACAACCTCTATGATACCGCTTCGGTTTACGTAGGCATACCTATTGCTTACGGGCCCAACGATTTTCAGTACAACATCAACGGATCGGGTACGCAATCCACGTCCAACAACAACTATGTGTCCTACCTGCGCAGGGACATCTATGACAAGCCCAGCGGTGATCTGCTAAAGGAACGGATGGCCTCCTACAGCGAAATATGCTTCGATCTTGCCGAAGCTGCCCAGAAAGGGTGGAACGTGGGACAGACCGCAGCCGACTGGTATTACAAGGGTATCCAGGCATCCTTTGACACGTGGCAGGTGTTCTCCTCTTACCAGGACGACGTGGATGGCTATTATGGCTGCGTAAAGACCTATTCCGACTATATCGCGCAGCCCACTGTCGCTTATGACGGCACCCTGCAAAGGATCATCGAGCAGAAATGGATCGCGGCCTGGCAGGCCTGCAATGAAGCCTGGATGGACTGGAGAAGGACAGGATATCCCACACTGGGTGTGGGCTGGATCTCCTACCGGGCAAAGATACCCGTCAGGTTTGCTTATTTCAATACGGAATTACAGAACAACTCCGCCAATGCAAATGCCGCTATCTCGCTGCTGCAAAAGACGGACTATGTAGGAACGGACGGGAACAACAGCTGCTGGTCGAAAACCTGGCTCCTCCAGGGCACGAGCAAACCCTGGTGATATGGTGAGAAATGTTTGTTTGGCTGGATTGGCCCTTATTTATTGCCTGGCCGGTACCCTCTCTGTCGCCGGCCAGGTTGAAGGCAATGGAGCACTGATGCCTGTTCCTGCGGCATACAGTCCCACGTCCGTACGTTTTTCTCTCACGGACGGCTTTAGAGCGGCTGTCTCGGGCCCCTGCGATCCCCGGCTCTACGCAGAGGCCACCCGCTTTATCCGGCGGCTCAGTGAACGGACAGGCATCTTCCTGGACAAACAGGGTTTCGTGGGACCGGGGAATTCAGCACCCTTATTGATCAAGGTACTGCGACCGGCAAAGCTGGTGCTGCATGAGGATGAAAGCTACGAGCTTAAGGTTGGCAGTGACCGGGTGGTTATCTCCGCCCCCACCGACATAGGGGCCATCCGGGGCCTGGAAACGCTTTTACAGTTGCTGAGCGCTGACAGTACGGGCTATTATTTCCAGGGAGCGGTGATCCGGGATTCGCCGAGATTCGCCTGGCGCGGCCTGCTGCTGGACGTAGCCCTTCATTTCATGCCCGTGGAAGAAATAAAAAGGACGCTGGATGGCATGGCCGCCGTAAAGATGAACGTCCTCCATCTGCATCTCTGCAACGACCAGGGCTTCCGCGTGGAATCAAAGGTCTTCCCCCGTCTG
>DASZVM010000722.1:0-4205 GCA_035547295.1 Puia sp.
AAGAACGACGCCACAGGCAAGGGTTTTTTTCTAAGCATCAATAATAATCTTATATTAATACTTTATTCCTGCTTTATAATAGCGTTCTTATGCCAACGGAGTCTCGCGAGATCATTGTCACATTGATTGCAGGGACGAGTACTTTATTGCTGTTAGGCGCCCTGATGATATCCTTTTTATTCCTCTACCGCAATCGTCATCGCAAGCTGCTGAGGGAAAAAGAGCAGCTTAAGCTTTCCTACGAACGCGAATTGCTGAAAAGCCAGCTGGAGATACAGGAGCAGACCTTCAGGCACATCTCACAGGAGATACATGACAACATCGGCCAGGTGCTTAGCCTGGCCAAGCTGAATATCTCCACCATGGACCTTTCCCGGCCGGCCGGACTCGAACAAAAGATCAGTGATACAAAAAAGCTTGTCGGGCAGGCGATCTATGATCTTCGCAACCTGTCCCATGGCCTCAGCACGGATTATATCGCCGATATGGGGCTGACCCGGGCCATCGAGCATGAATTGGAAATGATCCGCAAATCAGGGGTCTACGACACGATCCTCAAGTGGGATGGCAAGCCCTATTCTCTTGATAAACAACAAGAACTGATAGTATATCGCATTATACAGGAAACTTTGAGCAATATTATAAAACATGCGGCATCTCAAAAAATTATAATACATTTACAGTACAGCCCGGAAGAATTTACACTTACTATAACAGACAACGGAAAGGGATTCGATCTTACTCCTCTAAATCACGATACATCTTATGGTCTCGGTATCAAGAATATGTACAACCGGGCCAAACTGATGGGTGCAGGGTTCCAGATTAGCAGCACACTTGGCGAAGGCACAAGTGTCGTTCTCAGCGTGCCCGTTGACAACGCTAATACCAGAACCTAAACCTCATTCGGAATGACGAATTTCAAATCCTCGGTCGCGTTAGTAGACGACCACGTACTGTTACGCAATGGATTAGCCAATCTTATCCGGAGTTTTGGAGAATACTCAGTATTGTTTGAAGCCGGTAATGGCAATGATTTTATCCGGCAGTTAAAGCCACGCGCACTCCCCGACATCGTCCTGCTGGACATCAACATGCCCGATATGGACGGATATGAGACAGCCTTGTGGATACGACGGCACCACCCGGAAATAAAGATCCTGGCACTCTCTATGTACGACACGGATAATTCCATTATCCGCATGTTGAAGAATGGAGTAAAAGGCTATATCCTCAAGGATATCGACCCGGCTGAGCTGAAGATAGCCCTGGAGTCCGTGATCTCTAAAGGTTTCTATTACACCGAGCTGGTTACGGGTAAACTGATCCACACGATCAATACCCTGGATGTGTCCGAACACCACGTACGCCAGGTACTCAGACTGAATGATCGCGAGCTGGAATTCCTGAAGCTGGCCTGCACGGAATGCACCTACAAGGAGATTGCCGAACAGATGTACCTGAGCCCCCGCACCATCGATGGATACAGGGATACCCTCTTCGAAAAGCTGAATGTAAAAACAAGAGTTGGACTGGTGCTCTATGCCATCCGTAATGGCATCGTAGCGCTTTAGTTCAGCACGCTATTCTCTTTTTCGATCTCGATGCCCTTCTGATCCTTGATCTTGCTCCAGCCGCCGGCTACATTGCGTATATTATGGATGCCCTGGCGCTTGAGCATGGATGCCGCTATGATGCTGCGATAACCGCCGCCGCAGTGCAGGTAGATATTGTAATGCTCCTCCAGGTTGGCCATGCTGCCCGGGTCCGTCAGATCATTCAGCGGCAGATTGAGCGCACCTTTGACATGTCCGTCCGCAAATTCCGTCTCACGCCGCACATCCACCACCAGCAGGTTCTCATCAAAAGGAATATCCATCGCCAGCTCGTCGGCCTCTACATCGATCACCATATCGATGGGCAACCCCGCCTGCTGCCAGGCCGCAAAACCACCCTCGAGATACCCTTTCATCTTATTGAAACCGACACGTGCAAGTCTTACGACGCTCTCCTTTTCCTCTCCCGGCGCCGTCACCAGCAGAATGGGTCTGTCAAAAGGCAAAAGACTGCCGGCCCATTCCGCAAACCGCCCGTCCAGCCCGATGCTGATAGCGCCCGGGACGAACCCTTCCGTAAAATCAGTGGCTTTCCTCGTATCCAGCACGATGGTATCATCGTCATTCGCCAGTTGCTGAAAGGCCCGCGCATCCAGGGGGTTAAGCCCGGCTTTCAATACATCTTCCAGGCTTTCATACCCTTCCTTATTGATCCGCGCGTTGATCTGAAAATAGCTGGGGGGCGCATCCAGCCCCTCCGTCACCGCCTTGATAAATTCCTCCCTGGTCTGTTCCTTCAAAGCATAATTGCCTTCCTTTTCATCCGCAATGGTGCTGTATGTATTGGGACCGAGATTCTTTCCACAGCTGCTGCCGGGCCCATGTGCAGGATAGACTGTCACATCATCCGGCAATGGCATTATCTTACTACAAAACAAATCATACAGCATTCCCGCCAGCTCTTCTTTGTTCAGGTTGCCGCTGCTGAGATCAGGACGGCCTACGTCGCCTACAAATAACGTGTCGCCCGTAAAAATGGCATGGGGCTTCCCATCCTCCGTCCGTACCAGGTAACAGGTAGACTCGATGGTATGACCAGGCGTATGCAGCACTTCAATTGTGCTGTCGCCCAGGCTGAACTGCTCGCCGTCCTTTGCAAGATGAATGGGGAATTGCGTCTCCGTACGGGGACCATACACGATGGGCGCCCCGGTAGCCTTTGAAAGATCCAGGTGACCGCTTACGAAGTCCGCATGAAAATGGGTTTCAAAAATGTATTTGATCGTTGCCCCTCTCTCCTTTGCCAGTTGAAGATAAACATCGATATCCCGGAGAGGATCGATGATGGCCGCTTCGCCTTCACTGTCGATGTAATAAGCTGCTTCACTGAGGCATCCGGTGTATAATTGCTTAATAAACATAGCCATAACATGAATTATGGCTACAAATCTAGCGATTATTCTCCGATAAGAGGGTCAGGCAGCCGACGTTAATCGATCAGCTCGTCGACGCATTTCATGATCTCTCCCAGCCTGTCGTGGTTGATGATGTAGTAGATGAATTTGCCATCTCTCTGCGTCTTTACAATGCCTGCTCTGCGCAGGATAGCAAGGTGCTGGGATGCTACTGACTGTTCAAGGCGGAGATGAACATAGATTTCCGTTACGGTCAACTTTTTATTTTCATCCAGGAGCCGGATGATCTGCTGACGTAATTTGTGATTCAGCGCTCTAAGGATCAGTGCCCCTTTCTTAAGATTCAAAAAATCGACTTTTACAGGGGCCCCGTCAGAGCCTTCTGCATTTACTACCATCCAATAGTTATTGTTGTTCATCGTTAAACTCATGAGCGATTACCATTTTAAGGATTTCAAGAAGATACGAGACGGATCAAACAAAATTAGGTGCTACTATTTAAAAAAAAAGGCCAAATTTTATCTATATGATAATATAGTCATTTTCTTACATGAGTGTAGAATTCCTTTGTATAAGCGGGCTCACTGTATGCCAGGCCGGTGAATTCCCGTTGTAAATATCGTAAAAAAGATAGAATACCCAGATACCCCGGATGATAATTAATTTCAATGAAAGCCGCGCTGGATGCAGTGATTATAGGTTTACACTTATAGCTGCCACCGCCAAAAAACGACATTTGTCTATTTGACAAATATGAGGAAAATGAATGCTCATCCACGACCATGGCGACCGTAGGCATCACCTCTACCAGATCATTTTGATAGACTGCGGTAAACACCTCCATGCGACGGGCATCGATCATAGGACATAACAACCCGTCGGACGGGACCTGCTCTTTTGCGGCAAGGGCCATTACCTTCAACGTATTTTCAGTGATGAGCGGAATACCCAATGCATAGCAAAACCCTTTGGCAGCGGCCATTCCAACGCGCAAGCCCGTATAGGAGCCCGGGCCCGCCGTTACTGCCACGGCCTGCAGGTCCTTCATTCCATGTCCCGTGTCATGCATTATTTTTTCCACCGCGGGGTGTAGCCAGGATGCATGGTCTTTCTGCTCCGGGTTCACTGCCATCGCCAATGTTTCCCCCTTTTCGGCAAGACAAATACCGCCTCGTTCCGTTGCAGTATCGATGTTTAAGATCAACGCCATGAGCTCTTTTCCGCGATTGTTTTT
>DASZVM010000723.1:0-4091 GCA_035547295.1 Puia sp.
TCGGCCACTCAGGCACCTCTCCGGGGACTTTTTCCACCTTCATTCGAAGGGGAGGCAAAAATAAAGATTAATTCGCTATGCACCCAAAATGACCCTTACTTTTTTATGGACCGGGCGATCGGGTCTATCGGGGAGGCTAACCGTTCTCAACCCAGCCAGGCCGCCCATCCCCCAAAAGCTAAAAACCCGCCCTGAAGACTCAGCGCGGGCTCATGTTGGTATTGAACAATAATTTGAGGTCGGGTGGGGGTAGGTCAGCCGGAGGGCCGGATCACATCGCTGCCAGCTGTACTTTCTGCTGCAGCTCCATTACATTCTCGCGGAACAGGCTGTCCGTATCCATCAGGTCTTTCACCGTCTGGCAGGAATGGATCACCGTAGTATGATCACGTCCGCCGAAATGCTCTCCTATAGTCTTGAGGGAATTCTTGGTAAAGGCTTTGGCCAGGTACATGGTGATCTGCCTCGCCTGCACGATCTCGCGCTTACGGGTTTTTTGCAGTAATTTATCGTAAGACACATCGAAATACTCACATACCATTCGTTGTATAGTTTCGATAGTGATCTCCTTACTGCTAGTTTTCACGAAATTACGGAGCACTTTTTTGGCCAATTCAAGATCGATTTCCCTCTTATTGAGCGAAGATTGTGCCAAAAGTGAGATCAATGCCCCTTCTAATTCCCGTACATTGCTATTGATGTTATATGCCAGATACTTCACTACCTCTTTCGGCATATCCAGCCCATCGTTCTTCATCTTCCTTTCCAGGATATCGATACGCGTCTCATAATCAGGCACCTGGAGGTCAGCGCTCAATCCCCAGCGAAATCTGCTTAAAAGCCTTTCCTGCAAACCATCGAGATCCTTCGGGGGTTTGTCCGAGGAAAGGATCAGCTGCTTGCCGGATTGATGAAGATGGTTGAAGATGGCGAAAAAAGCGTCCTGTGATTTCTCGGCCCGGTTGAAGAATTGCACATCATCTATAATAAGGACATCCACCAGCTGATAGAAATGTATAAAATCATTGATCGCATTGTTACGGCTATGATCCATGAACTGGTTGATAAACTTCTCGGAGCTCACATACAGCACCACCTTATTCTGATGCATCCGTTTTACCTCGTTGCCGATGGCCTGGGCCAGATGGGTCTTGCCCAAACCGACCCCTCCATATATAACAAGCGGATTAAAGGAATTGGCGCCGGGTTTTTCCGCCACCGTCTTGCCTGCGCGACGGGCTACCCGGTTGCAATCACCCTCGATAAAAGAATCAAAAGTATACACCGGGTTGAGCTGCGCATCGATCTGCATCTTCTTCAACCCCGGGATCACAAAAGGATTCTTGACGGGATTATTTATAATAAGAGGGAAATCCATTTCATTATTGGAAAAGGTTTTGTAACCATGTGCCGGCACATCCATCGTTAAGGGTTTGTTGTGATGATTCCCACTATCTACCATGATCCGGTATTCCAGCATTGCGTCTTTTCCTAAAATGCGCCTCAGGGTCTTGGCTAATAAATTTACATAGTGTTCCTCTAAATATTCATAAAAAAACTGGCTGGGCACCTGGATCACCAAAATATTATTCTTCAACTCCACCGGCTTAATCGGCTCAAACCATGTTTTATAATGCTGCCACTCTACAATATCCTTGATTATCTCCAAGCAACTGCTCCATACTTTTTCGAACGACTTTGCCATTTGTACAGTAACCAATTTTTATGCCGATTTAAGAATTGTAATTTTAAAAATGTTTATCGGAACCGGATTTTAAAAAAGTTGCGCAGGGCGGCGAATATCAAAACTTTTCATGAAATAAAAAATTTTTTATTCACTTCTTTTTTTTGGTTCGAATACAGTTTGAGCTTCGCAGGAATTTTACATTCGATTTTCAATAAAACTCATACCCAGCCTGCTTATAATTACTCCCGGCCAAAGATAATATCCAAGCGTTTTAAGAATCTTCCAATCTTTACAAGAACACCTTCACTAGGACTTATTCACATCCGCGCAACAAGGTTAAAGGGTGTTACTCCTCGTTTGAGGGGCAACAGTCGACTATAGTGGGATTCAGCGTACAGCAGCAGACCCTGCCGGAATTGATTAAACTTACTTTTTACGAAGAAAGAATGCAAGAGCTTCGATGTGACCGAACCTTTCTTCATATACGTAGAGTTTATTTGAGAAGTAGTTGAAGATACAAATTATTTGATTGCCTTTTTCAATCCTGGAATTTTTTTTCAAAAATTCTACAAGGGTCTTCCGTGAAACATTTTACGAAACTTTTTGCGAAACTTTTTTACCGGAGCAAGTAAACTTTTTATCGGCAAGGCGGGCGGGATGTATCTCAAACAGACAGAACCAATTGCATTACCTTTGCCTTCTTTAGGATAAATACCTGACCATGCAACAAACCCTGCAGTTGAAACTGCTGCCTGCTGAAGCTGCAAGCGAGGAGACCATCAGGGAATACGCGGCAAAAGCCATCGGCTGTTCCCTCAGGGGCATCACCGGCTTCCATCTGCTGAGACGATCTATCGACGCCCGCGGCAAACAGCCTCATATTATCCTCACTGTCCATGTATTTGTCGAAGAGCCTTATCAGGAGAGAGCATCAAATCCCATGAACTTCCCCGACGTATCGAAAGCAGAAAAAAAAGTTGTCATCATCGGCGCCGGCCCCGCAGGACTGTTTGCTGCATTCAAGCTGATGGAAAAAGGCATACGCCCCATTCTTCTGGAAAGAGGCAAAGATGTCCGCAGCCGAAGAAGGGACCTCGCTTCTTTAAATAAAGAAGGCATATTGAACCCTGAAAGCAATTATTGTTTCGGGGAAGGCGGAGCAGGCACCTACAGCGACGGCAAGCTCTATACACGCAGCAACAAACGCGGCGACATCCAACGCATCCTTCAGCTGCTGGTACAATTCGGCGCGGAAGAAAATATCCTTATCGATACACATCCCCATATCGGCACCAATAAGCTTCCGCTGATCATCCAGGCCATGCGGCAACAAATAACGGACTGCGGAGGACTATTCCTGTTCGAAAAAAAAGTTGTAGATTTTATACTACAAAACGACCGTATAAAATACGTTGTCACGTCCGACGGCGATAAATTCGATGCGGACGCTTTCATCCTCGCCACAGGACATTCCGCCAGGGATATTTTTTTTCTCCTTCATCAAAAGAAGATCCTCATCGAAGCCAAGCCGTTTGCGCTGGGTGTCCGTATTGAACATCCGCAGTACCTGATCGATCGTATCCAATACCATGTTCCACCCATAAAAGCTATCCAAAAAGGAACCGGTGATGACCGGGAAAAACCAGGCCGGGGGCCCTTTCTCCCTCCCGCAAGCTACAGTCTCGTCCAGCAGGTGGATCATGGCGGCGTCTTTTCCTTCTGCATGTGCCCGGGAGGCATCATCGCCCCTGCCTCCACCGCGCCGGATGAGCTCGTGGTCAACGGATGGTCGCCCTCTAAACGCAATAACCCTTACGCTAACTCCGGCATCGTCGTAAGCGTGGAAGAAAAAGACCTCTCTGCCTTCCGAAAACACGGACCGCTGGCCGGCATATATTTTCAGCAGAGCGTGGAACATAAGGCCTTCCAATATGGCGGTGGCAAATTCGTAGCACCCGCTCAACGCATGGCGGATTTCGTGGCAGGAAAAACATCCTCCAGCCTGCCTTCCTGCTCTTACGTACCAGGTATTCACGCTGCCCCGCTGCAGCAGGTGCTCCCTCCTTTCATATATAACAGTCTCCGGCAGGCCTTCCCGCTCTTTGGAGAAAAGATGAAAGGTTACTTCACCAATGAAGCCGTCCTTGTCGCCACCGAATCCCGAACCTCTTCACCCGTGAGGATCCCCCGGGACACTCACAGTCTGCGACATCCTCAGATAAGCAATCTATACCCCTGCGGGGAAGGAGCAGGCTACGCAGGCGGGATCGTCAGCGCCGCAATGGACGGAGAACGTGTGGCCGATAAAATTGATTGAGATCATTATTCCCATCCCGGATACTTCCGCGCCAGCAGCAGCTGCTTTTCGATCAGCTTGTTCTTCCGGTAGGCTTTTGACTCCATC
>DASZVM010000724.1:0-5215 GCA_035547295.1 Puia sp.
AGTCGGATTTCCATTACAGGAACTTCAACTTCCGTATCGGGCTGGATTACAAAGTGGGCGGTACGATCTTCTCGTATACCAACCAGCGCCTGACGGGTGTAGGCCAGCTAAAGAGCACATTGCAATACCGCGACCAGGAACATGGTGGTCTGGCATATTATAAAGATGCAAGCGGCAAAAAGATAGCAACGACGCATGATGCAGGGGCGCCCCCGGCATCCGTGGATGGACATATCTACCATGATGGCGTTATCCTGCCCGGTGTCAGGTTGGACGCAGGCAGCGGTAAATATGTAAAGAACGACATCATTGCCTCCGCCACCGACTATTATGAAAGCTATGCCAATGACCTGGCTACTTACTTCCCTCCGGACAGGCTTTATAAGAACGATTATATGAAGGTGCGGGAAGCATCCATATCCTACACGTTGACGCCCGCATTTGTACGCAGAATGCATTTCCAGTTCATGACGATAACAGTTGCCGGCAGGAACCTGTTCTATATTTACAAGAGCATCCCCAACATCGATGTGGAAGCCGCCACGGGTGCCGATCAGTATGTGGAGAACACGGTGTTCCCCGGGCAAAGGACATATTCGCTGGGCATAAATTTCGGGTTCTAATCTAAAAAAACGACAAAATGAAAGCGAAGCTTCATAAACTCCTTAAAGAGACAAATATGAACGTGAATAAAGCTACATCCTTATATATGGTCCTTCTTGTTACAGTGATCTTCGGCTCCTGTACGAAAGACCTGGAAAATCGATTTAATAGTCCCGATAAGCTGGGGTCCGGTGTTACGGACATCGTGCCGGGATTGTTCACCAGCTCCGTTACGAACAACAAGCTGCTGATACAGGACTATGGAGAATGGTACTATCTGATGAACGACGGTCTGGGGCCCATCAGCTATGAACAGATCACCCAACGGTATATCTCTTACCGCTACGACTGGTTCTCGGCTTACAATGACCTGACGACGGGGAATGGCTTTGACGATTTCTGCATCACGAGCCAGGGATATTTCGAGGCAAGCTATACGAGGCTGAAGAACTGGGAATCCATCGGAATGGAGGTAGCCGCCCGCAGCGGCCAGGACAAGCTGGATGCGGACGTATATTACAAGCTGCTGAACGTGGTCCGGCTGTACCAGGCCTCGAAACTGGTGGATTTCTTCAATTCCATCCCTTATTTCAATGCTTTTAAAGGTCAGACATCGGGAGCAGAAGGATACTATCCTGTATATGACGACCCCAAAGCCATCTATGAATCCATTATCAAGGAGCTGGGTAATATGGTGGATTCCATTCCCCTGGCGGTTGCGCAAATGTCTTCTATAGGCTCGCAGATCCTGGCGCAACAGGATATCGTCTTCAAGGGTGATGCCTCGAAGTGGCAGCAATTTGCCAATGCCGTCCGGCTGCGTCTGCTGGTACGTCTCGCCGGCGTGGATGCGGACTTTGCCAAGCCCCTGATCGCGGAAACGCTGAGCAAACCACTCCCGGCCACGGACCTGCAGTTCTATATGTGGTACGATACGGACCAAAAGAGCGCAGGCGGTTTCTGGATGCGTGGTTTGTATGAGAACACCTATGCGTCTTTTATGCCCAATATCATCATGAAGCGGCTGAACTATGGCGCTTTGACCTATAATGAAGGATTGGACGATCCCCGTCTGCCGGTGCTGGCCAACCCGACAAAACATGGTGACTACCGCGGCGTATCGCTGAACATCGACGCACAGGACCCCATCTATAATGGCGGCGACAAATATTATCCCTACGCGGATGACCTTAACAGCAGTCTGACACAGAATGCTTTCTCCATGTGGAATTTTGCCACCTTCGACAGGAATGATAAGATGCCCGTGTATATGTTCACGGTAGCGGAGCTTGACCTGCTAAAGGCCGAGATCGAGCTGAAGGGACTGGCTTCCACAGGCGAAGCCGCGGAAGATCATATTCATGATGCAGTGGTCAATTCCACCAACTGGTGGTACAGCATCAACCAGAACAGCAGCTTCAAGGATGATGTCGATGCGGAGGGACTTGCTGCTCCCCTGTATCCTGCAAAACCCGCTGCCAATGTCATCTCCAACTGGGGCGATACGGTGAAAGCGAAATTCGTAGCCGGCAGCACGGTGGACGACAAGATGGAAGTGCTGATGCAACAGAAGTTCATCCACCTGAACATGATGCTGCCCTACGAGTGCTGGGCGGAGCTGCGTCGTACAGGTCATCCGAAACTGGAGCCCTTCACCTGGCACGGCGCCGTATGGACGCCCTTCCCCGAGCGGGTGCGTTATCCCTCCGTCGAACAGCAGAACAATGCAAACAATTTTTCGAAGGTATCGGGCGAGAACAATATGACGAGCAAGATCTTCTGGGTGCCGGCGAACAGGAACCCCAACTTGTATTGGAGCGATTATAATTACAAATGATAAGCCTCTGGCCGTCCATCGGCTGGTGGACGGCCGGTTTTCCAAACAGCTATTATGCGGAGCATTCTCATCAGGGTATTGTGCCTGGCGTGCGTAGCGTTGCGGGCCGGGGCGCAGGACACCGTCTATCTTACAAAGGCCCTGAGGGCCGACAGTATCCATCATTACGGACGAGAGGCTATCTATACGGACCTCATTGCCATGCGGCTGTACGAAGGCGGACCTGCTCCCACCTCTTCCGGTCATCCCACTTCCCTCGGTAACTGGAGAGCCGTAGAGGCGGATACGATGCACCGGTTCCGCACCAGGGGCTTTTCCAGCAGCAGCTATCTTTATCTCACTTACAATGCTCCCCGGGCCGTCACGGCCTTGCTGCACGTGAAAGGCTGCAGCGGCCTTTTTTTTAATGGCATCCCTCATGCGGGAGATGCTTACGGCAGCGGCTGGCTTTATATCCCCGTGCCCCTGAAAAAAGGATTGAATGAATTATACCTCCGCCCCGCGGGTCTCACTACGGTGCGGTTGATCTTTTCAGGGCCGGAAGTCTCCCTGAACACAGAAGACCCTACGATGCCCATGGTGGTGCCAGGAGCAGGCGACACCGCACTATATGGCGCCGTGGTGGTGATCAACCGCAGCGCCGGGGTGCTGAGGGCTCCCCGGATAAAAGCTGTCGTGGAAGGCCGTACGATGATCTCTGTTCTGCCGGATGTACCTGCCATGTCCAGCCGTAAGGTGCCTTTTCGGTTTGATGCGGGTGGTATCACCGCTAAGGGAAGGTATACATGCCGGTTGGAATTAGTCAACGGCGCCCGCCTGATGGATGCAAAAGACCTCCCATTGGAAGCCATGGAAGAAGGACAGCAATACATCGTTACCTTCTTCAGCCGGATAGACGGCAGCCTGCAATATTATGCCGTGACGCCACAAGCAAAAGGCAATGCCCGAATGCAGACAGCAGCTTCCGCCGGCGGACCTCCTCCGCCGGGAACCGTGTTCGCACCGAATACCTCTTATACCGCATCTGTCACATCCGCCGGAGAAGTCCCCGGTCCCGCTCTATTTCTTTCAGTACATGGCGCGGGTGTCGAGGCCATTGGTCAGGCCAGGGCCTATAGATCCAAGACCTGGGGAACGCTGGTAGCGGCTACCAACAGACGGCCCCGCGGCTTTAACTGGGAGGACTGGGGAAGGAAAGATGCGATGGAGGTCCTTTCGCTGGCAAAAGCGCGATTCCATCCGGATGAACGATACATCTATCTTACGGGCCATTCGATGGGTGGACATGGCGCCTGGTTCCTGGGCGCGACCTATCCTGACCATTGGGCCGCCATCGGGGCCTGTTCGGGCTATCCTACCTTGCGTGAATACGGGTCGCACGACGGTGTGATACCTGACAGCGGCCGTACTGAAACAGAAAGATTGCTGTTGCGTGCCGGCAACCAAAGCGATGTTATACGGCTTGCCGGGAATTATTTACCGTTGGGTGTCTACGTCCTCCATGGCGACTCGGATAAGGTCGTTCCGGTGAAATATGCGAGACAGATGCGGGAGGTATTGGGTAAGTTCCACCCGGACTTCAGCTATCACGAAGTGCCGGGGGCGGAGCACTGGTTTGGCAATCAGAGCGTGGACTGGCAGCCCCTGTTCGACTTTTTCCGATGGCATCAGCTGGCGCCGGACAGCGCCGTAAACAATATCGATTTTACCACGGCCGATCCGGGCATCTCGGCAACCTACCGGTGGGCGACCATCGTGCAGCAGACGAGCCCCCTGGACTACAGCCATGTCGATCTGCATCGTGATATGCGGGCAGCCTCTATCACCGGCAGCACGGAGAATGTGCAGGTGCTGGCCATTGCGCTTGGGATCTTTGGGGAAGGCGCCTCTGTAAACATCCGGCTCGATCATACGGTCGGAATGAACTATACCACCAGGTCGGCATCCGATACATTATACCTTCACAGACAGGGCGGCAACTGGGCGGCAACGACGAAACCGGCCCCGGAGGAGAAGAACCCCCTGCGCAACGGGACCTTTAAGGAAGCTTTTGATCATCACATGATGTTTGTCTATGGCACCACCGGCAGCCGCCGGGAGAACGAATGGAGCTTCCAAAAATCCCGTTATGACGCGGAGACCTGGTATTACAGAGGTAATGGCGCCGTGGATATCATCGCTGACAAAGAGTATACGCCTGCACGTTACCCGGGAAGGAACGTCATCCTTTATGGCAATGCTTCCACCAACGCTGCCTGGAGCCTGTTGCTGAAAGACTGTCCCATCCAGGTAAAACGGGGTGAGATAAATGCCGGCGGCAAGGTCTACCAGGGGGACGACCTGGCGGCTTATTTTATCAGACTGCTGCCGGACGGTGTTACTTCTGTCGGCGTGGTTACGGGTACGGGACTGAAAGGTATGCAGGCTGCCAATGCCAACCAGTATTTTGCGGGCGGCAGCGGCTTCCCGGACTATATGATCTTCCGGCTGCAGATGCTGCGGACGGGCGCGACAGGTATACTGGATGCAGGCTTTTTTGGGAATGATTGGAAGCTTGCCTCAGCTGAATAAATGGCTGGCACGGCAGGTGACTACAGGATGGTTGCATGCGCGGGGTTCGTACATTTGATCCGTCGAAAAACTCTACATAAGATGACAAGAATTTCAAGTCTCCTTTTTTTCTTTTTACCCCTCATTTCTTTTGCACAGATTGGAAAGCAGGCCCACTCCCTCAACGGACAGACTGACCCGGCCCACCCCCTTGACTGGCAGGCG
>DASZVM010000725.1:0-7020 GCA_035547295.1 Puia sp.
AAGAACTTTATCTGTGCCAAACCATGTTATTCCGAAACAAAATTTATTTTTATATTTTAATAAAATATGTTACAAAACCGAGTCGACCCATGGGGAAATATCATTACCACCACCGCACGCGGCGCCTGGATGGGCAATCGCGGCCTGCTGCACAACGAGCAACAGATCATTCAAAGGCCCTTCAGGCTGAAAGCCTGGATCACCTGCGTGCTACAGTTCAAAGGAAGAAGCAGAAAGGTAATGTCACCCAACAGATATACCGAACTGTTCTTCCTGGATGAAGCCACTTCTTTCGCCGCAGGTCATCGTCCCTGTTTTGAATGCAGAAGAGAAGATGCGAAAAGATTTAAATCCTGCTGGCTGAAAGGCAATCCCGGATATGGGTTCAACGAAGACACTCCCATCGGAAAGATAGATGATATATTACACCGGGAGAGGATAACCCGCCGTGGAGAGAAAGTCAGCTATGAAGCATCGCTAAAAGAGTTGCCGGACGGAACTTTTATAGAGTGGGAGGGAAGGTCATGTTTAGTGGCGGATAACAAAATATTTCCCTGGAGCCCTTTTGGATATGAAAAAAAAGAGACCCTGCCGGAAGATCAGCAAGTGAAAGTGCTGACGCCAAAGTCGACGGTGAATGCTATACGGGCAGGATATCACCCGCAGATCAATGATCATTCAACGGCAAACCCTTTTCCCGGAACTCCTTCCAATTGAGATATTCAGGCCCCACACGGCGCTCTACCATGGTAATGCATCCATCGACAGGACAGACCAGCTTGCAAAGATTGCATCCCACACATTCATCTTCTTTAACAAAATAAGTATTGTAAGGGTTACCACTCGTAAGACTGATAGACTGATGCGACGCATCCTCGCAGGCTATGTAACAAAGCCCGCAGTGGATACATTTATCCGGGTTGATATTCGCCACAATATGATAGTTCAGATCCAGCTCCTCCCATTGTGTAAGGGTAGGGACAGACAAGCCTATAACGTCCGTAGTCCGGCGGAAACCCTTCTCATCCATCCAGTTACCAAGCCCTTCGCAAAGCCCGTCTATAATACGGAAACCGTGTTTCATCACAGCCGTGCACACCTGCACGGTAGTCGCCCCCAGCAGCATAAACTCCGCCGCGTCCTTCCAGGTGCTGATGCCGCCGATGCCGGAGATGGGAGCCATGCATGTCACCGGGTCCTGTGCAATGGTGGCGAGCATTTTCAACGCGATGGGTTTTACCGCGGGACCGCAATACCCGCCAAAGGTGGATCTGCCTCCTACATTCGGGTTGGGAACAAAAGTATCCAGGTCAACGCCCGTGACGGACTGGATGGTATTGATAAGGGAAAGACCCTGGCTGCCGGCCTCCACTGCGGCACGAGCCGTCGGTACCACGGAATGTACATTAGGCGTCAGCTTGGTAATGACGGGTATCGTGGCTGCCTCCATGACCCATTCCGTCACCAGCCTTGCGATGGCAGGGTCTTGTCCTACGGCGGCCCCCATGCCACGTTCTGTCATGCCATGAGGACAGCCGAAATTCAGCTCCAGTCCATGGGCGCCCGTGTCCTCGACCTTGCGTATCAGCTCGTGCCAGCTTTCACGATCGTTGTCGGCCATAAGCGATACGATCATAGCCCTGTCGGGGAAGAGACGGATACATTCCTTTATTTCCCGCAGGTTCAGCTCCAGCGGTCTGTCGCTGATGAGCTCGATATTATTCAGCCCCATGACCCGGCTGCCGTGATAATCTACGGCGGAATAGCGGGAGGATACATTTTTTATCTGGCTGCCCAGGGTCTTCCATACCACGCCGCCCCAGCCTGCTTCAAAGGCACGGAGGACGTTCACGAGCTTATCTGTAGGCGGAGCGCTTGCCAGCCAGAAAGGATTGGGCGAGGAGATACCGAGATAGTTGGTATGCAGGGAAGCCATGGTAAAAGATTTAATGAGTGATCTGCAAATAAGAAAGGATAGCGGCCGCGCTCAGCTTGCCTGCCTGTACCGCGTCCACCACTTCCTTTCCACCATTGACACAATCGCCGCCGGCAAAGACGCCCGGCAGCGAGGTAGCGCCGGCGCCGTCCGCGGAGACCTTTCCGCCACGGTGGTCGATGCCCATTGAGCGCACCAGCTCTTCGAAAGGCATCTGTCCGGTGGCCTTGATGACCATATCCACATCCAAAAGAAAAGTCTCCCCTGTAGGTTGCGGCGTGCGGCGTCCCGAGCCATCGGGCGGCCCCAGTTCCACCCGTTCGCATCGAAGCCCCGTAACACGGCCATCGGTGCCTGCCACCGATTGAGGCGCAGCCAGCCAGTGGATGCGGCAGCCATCCTGCCGGGCGATCTCCAGCTCTTTTTGCGTACAGGGCATTTCTGCTTCTGTCCTTCGATAGACGAGGTTGACTTCTCCCGCCCCCAGACGACGTGCCTGGGTAGCGGCGTCGATAGCCGTCATGCCCATGCCGATGACAGCTACTTTATCTCCCACGGGTACAGATGAAAACCCGCTGGACCTGATAGCATAAATAAACTTAAGCGCATCCACTACGCCGGCAAGCTCCTCACCGGGTATATCGAGACGACGAGCCAGCCCCACGCCAAAGGCTAAAAACACCGCATCATAAGCAAGCCTCAAATCCGCTAAAGACAAATCTTTCCCCAACTCTATACCATACTGGACATCAATCCCTCCCAGCGAAAGGATATACGCCAGCTCTTCCGCGCAATATTCCGGCGTGACCTTATAAGCGGCAACCCCATAAGTCATCAGCCCCCCGCCAAGCGCCTCCTTTTCATAGATCGTAACATCGACACCTTCACGTGAAAGCACATGCGCGGCGCTAAGTCCGGCAGGGCCCGCTCCAATGATAGCAACCCGCCGGCCAGCGGGATCTTTCCGGACAAACAACGGCCATTTCCGTCTCATGGCCTCGTCGGTCGGCAGCCGCTGAAGACGGGCGATAGGAATGGGATCTTCTTCCATGAGGTTGTACACACAGGCGCCTTCACAAAGTTTTTCCACCGGGCAAACCCTCGAGCAGCCGCCACCCATGATATTTGAGATAAAAATAGTCCTGGCAGCGCCTTTCAGATCATCCGTGGCGATCTGTTTGATAAATTCTGGTACGTCGATACCTGTGGGACAACTCTTGGTACAGGGGGCGTCATAGCAATACAGACAGCGGTTGGCCTCCACCAGGATGGCATCCCTTGTCTCGAAGGGAGGATGGATGTCCTTAAAATTGGCGGCATACTCTTCGGGGGTAAGCCGATGGTCGACAATAGCCATGCACAACTGATTTAAAGTTCCGTCAATTTTCCATAGGTCTCCGGGCGTCTGTCCCTGAAGAACTGCCAGAGGCTGCGTACTTCCTCTATCTGGTCAAGATCGAACTCGGCGATGAGCAATTCATCTTTGTCTTCCGAAGCCTGGGCAAATATCTGTCCCCTGGGGTCCACGAAATACGAGCTGCCGTAAAAGCGGCCGAGGTTCCAGGGCTTTTCTTCTCCCACCCGGTTGATACACCCCATAAAATAACCGTTGGCGGCCGCGTGAGCAGGTTGCTCCAGGTGCCAGAGATATTGGGAAAGCCCGGCTACGGTGGCGGAAGGGTTGTATACGATCTCTGCGCCATTGAGCCCCAGACAGCGGGCTCCGTCGGGAAAATGCCGGTCGTAGCAGATGTACACACCGATCCTGGCATATTTTGTCTGGAAGACGGGATAACCCAGATTGCCGGGTTTGAAGAAGAACTTTTCCCAAAAGCCGGAAGTATGGGGGATGTGGTTCTTACGGTATTTCCCCAGGAAGGTACCGTCGGCATCGATGACGGCGGCAGTATTGTACAGCACGCCGGCCTGCTCTTTTTCATAGACGGGCACGATCATCACCATGTTGTATTTTTTTGCGTATTCCGTCATCCGGTCGACAATAGGGCCGGGCACGGATTCCGCGGACTCATACCAGGCGCGGTCCTGGCCGGGACAGAAATAAGGCGTGTTGAATATCTCCTGGAGACAAAGGATCTGGACGCCTTTTTTGCCTGCTTCCTCAATATACGGCAGGTGTTTTTGCACCATGGCTTCCTTGATCTCTTCTATCGTCCCTTCTCCTTCTGTTTTGGGAAGGCTCATCTGGATGAGACCGGACCTGACGATTCTTGGCATTATGATCGGTTATTGGTTAACGTTTGTATTTCCTGAACACCCATCAGGCCAGACCACTGTGCCTGCCCCGCCGGATGAACCGGCCGTATCCTTTTTCTATCCTGCATTCCCCCTGATCGATGGCCACACGGCCTCTCAGCAGGACGGTCTGTATCTTTCCCGTCAGCTGCCATCCTTCATAAGCGGAATAGTCCACGTTCATGTGATGTGTGGCCGCCGAAAGGGTATGTTGCCGGTTAGGGTCCAGCAGGACAACATCCGCGTCGCTGTCCGGCGCCAATGTGCCTTTACGGGGGAAGAGGCCGAATATTTTTGCCGGATTGGTTGAAGTGAGCTCTACATATTTCTGCAGGCTGATCCTTCCCTTACGTACGCCTTCGCTGTACAGCAGCTCCATCCTGTGCTCGATGGCAGGATGTCCATTGGGTATCTTCGAAAAGTCATCTTTTCCCATCAGCTTCTGCTCCCACCGGAAGGGACAGTGGTCGGTGGCGACCACATTCACCAGCCCCTGGTTGATGCCTGCCCACAATGTCGCCTGGTCTTTCTTTTCCCTGAGTGGCGGGCTCATCACCCATTTGGCCCCGTCGAAGTCTTCACCATAACGGGAAGCATCCAGCAAAAGGTACTGGATGCACGTCTCCACCCATACATGCTGGTTACGGATGGTGGCATTACGTACGGCATTGAGGGCCCCTTCGCAGGTGAGATGGACAATGTAGCCGGGACAACCGGTGTAATGCGCCATGTCTGCAAATCTGCCGGATGCTTCGGCTTCGGTGATCTCCGGCTGCGACAGGTAATGGTAGCGGGGAGAGAGCTTCCCTTCGGAACGATGCCGCGCCACGAGATAATCGATCATATCGCCATTGGTGGCATGTACGGTCACCAGACCGCCGTGACGGCGGACTTCCTGCATGAGGGCTGTCATCTGTCTGTCGTCTATCATCAGGGCGCCTTTATACGCCATAAACGTTTTAAAGGAAGTGATGCCGCGATCTTCCACCATGGTCTTTATCTCCGGCCTGGTCCGGTCATTAAAGTCCGTCACAGCCATATGGAAGCTGTAATCCCCCACGGCAGTGCCGTTGGCCCGGCCATTCCATTCCTCAAAGGCTTCCTGCAGCGTATGTCCCTGCTTTTGAAGGATAAAGTCGATGACAGTGGTAGTTCCTCCAAAAAGGGCTGCCCGGGTACCCGTCTCATAACTGTCGCTGGAAAAAGTGCCCATAAAGGGCATGTCCAGGTGGACGTGCGGGTCGATGCCGCCGGGCATTACCAGCTGGCCTGTAGCATCGATGGCCTTATCGGCGGCAACCTGCAGATGACGGCCAATGGCAACGATCTTTTCCCCTTCAATATAGAGGTCTCCGATAAAGTCGTCCGTGGCAGTGATGATCCTGCCGTTAGTAATCAATACTGACATAGTTGACCTGTTTTTTATAGTTGAAAGAGAACCGGTAGCAAACGCCGGAGACAAAGAAGCCGACAAACCAGGCATAGCTGTACAGGGATATGATCCAGGCCGGAAACCGCCCGGGCTGCAGAGCGCCGACAGTCACCAGGAACCCGGGTATATTAGGTATAATGCCCAACACCAGGCTAACGATCGCCCGCCAATGGAAGCCGTCGGAATAAGTATAGGCTCCCCGCACCGCATACAGGTCTCCAACGGACAACTGTTGCCGTCGTATAAGATAATAATCCGTTATTAAAATACCTCCCACCGGTCCCAGCAGACTGGAATATCCCACCAGCCATGTGAATATGTAACCGCCAGGGTCGGCTATCAGCTTCCAGGGAAAGATAAGTATCCCCAGGATGCCTGTAATAAGACCACCTGTGCGGAAATTGATCCGGGCAGGGCTCAGGTTGGCAAAGTCATTGGCAGGACTTACGATGTTGGCAGCAATATTGGTAGCTAAAGTTGAGATAGCTACTGCAATCATTGCCAAAGTGATAAGTCTTTTATCCTCAAATTTTCCTGCAAGTACCACCGGGTCCCATACAGGCGCTCCGTACAACAATACAGTGGCGGAAGTGACTACCACGCCAATAAAGGAGAACAATGTCATGGAGGACGGTAGACCAATGGCCTGTCCGACGCCATGCGCCCGCTGGCTGACCGCATAACGGGTAAAGTCGGGGATATTCAGCGACAAGGTGGCCCAGAAGCCTACCATTCCGGTAAGCGCAGGTACAAAGAATGCCCAGAACGCCGCTCCATGAAGCCGGGTAGGCTGTGTAAGGATGGGACCCAATCCCCCATGTACCGAAGAGACAGCCCACACCAGCAGCGCCAGCGCTGCCAGGGGAAGAAAGAAGGCCTTAAAGACAAGCAGCTTGCGGATGCTGTCCACGCCCAGCCAGACGACCCACATATTTAAGAGCCAGAACAGCAGAAAACATATGGCAGGACCCGTCTCCAGCCCCCATGCAGCAGGAAAGACCCGGGGCAATGTCGCAAGACCCGGTATCCAGAGCCGCGCTGCCTGATAGATGGCGAAACCCCCGATCCAGGTCTGTATGCCAAACCAGCCGCAGGCTACGATGGCTCTTAGAAGAGCGGGTATATTGGCGCCCCGCACACCAAAGCTGGCCCTGGCAAAAACAGGGAAGGGAATACCATATTTCGCTCCTGCCCGTCCATTGAAGATCATGGGCACCAGGACGATGGAATTGCCCAGGAAAATGGTGAGGATGGCCTGCCACCAGTTCATACCGCCGCCGATGAGCGAACTGGCCAGCATATAGGTAGGGATGCAAAGGCTCATACTGATCCAGAGTGCTGCATAGTTCCAGGTGGACCAGGCCCTTTTCCCCAGAGGGACGGGTGCCAGATCTTCACT
>DASZVM010000726.1:0-5987 GCA_035547295.1 Puia sp.
CTTAATATAAACCCGATGATCACACGCCATAACTATGAGGAGTTCTTCCTGCTGTACGTGGACAACGAGTTGTCCCCGGCAGAAAGAGAGGATGTGGAAAGGTTCGTAGAAGCGCATCCTGATCTGAAGGAAGAATGGGAGCTCCTGCAGCAATGCAGGATAACCCCTGGTGAAATGCCCGTTTTTCCAGGCAAGGAATCGCTGTTACGGGAAGAGGGTCCTTCCCTGATCGATCTTACCAACTACGAAACCTGGTTCCTTTCCTATATCGACGGTGAGCTGGATGGACCAGCCAGACAGGCCGTGACCGGCTTTATACAGCAGCATCCCGGCAAGGGCATCGAGCTGCAGCGTCTGCAGCAGACGGTAAGTATCCCGGACAATACCATCGTATTCCCTCATAAAGAGTCCCTCTACAGGAGAGAGGAAAGAAAGACAGCCTGGATGCCGTTTGTTCGCATAGCCGCGGCAGCCCTCATACTGGGAGCCATAGGGCTGGTGTTCTTCCATCCTTTCCGGAAGAACAGTACGTCCACTCCTCCCATAGCCGTCAGGCCTTCCTCTTCACCCGTAGCCATCGGCCCTTCCATCCCGTCGACGGCGGCGGATACCGCACCTTCCGACAAGGGCTCCTCAACTGCCGGCAGGGCCGCTTCCACTTCCGGACCAACCGTTTCCGCACCCGTTATAAAAAAACATCTTGCTGCTGTAACTCCCCGTATAGCTGACACGTTACACCTGTACAAAAGCAAACAGTCTCCTTTGGACAATGAACAGCCGGCCACTCCCGGAAACACAACGGAGCCTGCACTGGCAAAGGTCGACCTGCCCGTCCCTGACAAAAGCGTTGCCGGCGTAAAGATGCCTCCGGCGATCAACACTCCTGTCGGTAATCCCGATCTTCCAAAGGTGATCACCCAGGACCCGAAAGCATCTTTTGCTACCCAGGCCTTGCTGAGCCATGAGGTGGCTTATACGGATGACGGAGCCATGGATGAGGCGGCTTCACCAAGGAAAAACAAGCTCCGCGGCATCTTCCGCAAAGTGACCAGGGCCCTGGAAAAGCCCGCCAGCCGGGCAGAGGATGACGACAGAAAAGTGCTCATCGGAGGCTTTCAGTTTGCACTGCAATAAAATTTCAAAAAAGGAAAATGTATGAGACGACTCTTATTATTGGCAGGCCTTGGCCTGACCCTATCCGGCCATGCCCAGAATGACACGACAAGGACCCTGAAAGACACCATCGCTCCGGCCCATGAAGATACCATCCGCGTCGGCAGCCTGATCATCGTCAAAAGCGGCAAGATCGACAGAAGCGACCACAATAATACCATCCACGTCTATCACAAACGCAGCTTCTACAGACCCTCCAATATCAGCACCAACTGGGGCATTCTGGATATAGGCTTTGCTAACTACAACGATCAAACGAATTACTCGTCGGCCTCCGCCCAGGCCTTTGCCCCCGGGGCCACCAAAGACTGGTTCCGCCTGCGGACCGGCAAATCCGTAAATGTCAATATCTGGGTCTTTATGCAGCGCATGAACCTTATCAAACATGTGGTAAACCTGAAATACGGACTTGGTATCGAGCTGAACAATTACCGCTATGAGGAAAATATAAAATTCACCACAAACCCTACCTCGGTGATCATGGATACCATCAGCTATAGTAAGAATAAATTAGCCGCAGATTATGTAACTGTCCCTTTTATGCTTAATTTTAACTTTACGCCGCATAGAAGACATGATTATGGGTTCAGTGTGGGCGCGAGCGTTGGATATCGATATTCTTCCCGCCAAAAATTCAAGAGTAAGGAAACCGGTAAGTATAAGACATTCGACGACTTCGATATGGATCCATGGAAGATATCCTGGATCGGGGAATTGCAGTTGGGATGGCTGAAACTCTACGGTTCCTATGCCACTAAGAGTATGTTCCTGAAAGGATTGGACCAGCGGCCCTATACCGTAGGCCTACGGTTCGGCAACTGGTAGCCAAGATCATAAAAAAGCTGAGAATTCTTTTAGAGTTCTCATGTGTAGTAGTAACCGGTGCCATTCCTGGCACCGGTTTTTAATTTTGAGCCCCTGCCTGGCCTGTCCGGTACCCCCCTTTCATATGTTATAATTTTCCACATTGCAAATAAACCAGATCCCGCATCCGTTGTCCAAGGGTAAAATCGTTGCAATTGACTTTGCGAAAGATCTTTTTGGGAAGCGCGTTCCTGCTTATTCTTTGTGGGTTCAAAGACGCCCCCACCTTCACCGCCCACAAACGTTCCTTCCACCCCGATCCTGAAGGGGAGATCTATATCGTCATCATAAAAAGCCACTACGAGCTGCAGGTGTTCGATCAGCAGGGATGGTATGCCACCTATCCCGCCGTTTTTGGCAATAAATCACTGGAAGACAAGATGATGCAGGGAGATCGCAAGACTCCGGAAGGCACATATCGCATCGTCCGGAAAAGACCCCATGAAAAATGGGACAAGATCATGGACCTGGATTATCCCACCGCGGCGGACATGGCTAAATTCAATGAAAGAAAGGCAAAGGGATTGATCCCCAAGTGGGCCAAACCCGGCGACGGCATCGCCATCCATGGCACCTGGCCTCATGATGAGATAACGGTGGACAACTACCAGAACTGGACGAATGGCTGTATCTCCCTCAAATGCGAGGATATGGACGAACTATATACCATTGCCCCTGTGGGGACAAAGGTGATCATTCAACATTAGCTGACCAACGGCTCTATAGCCGGCTGGACTTGATCTCCTCCACGACGGCAGGATCAAGCAACGTAGTGGTATCTCCCAGGTTGCTGGTCTCTCCCTCCGCTATTTTACGCAGGATACGACGCATGATCTTCCCGCTGCGGGTCTTTGGCAGACCGCTGACCAGCTGTATCTTATCCGGCTTCGCAATCGGACCGATGATCCGGGCCACCGTTTGTATAATGGCCTGTCTGACACGGGATTCATCGCTTTTATCCCCGTTGAATATGACGTAGGCATAAATACCCTGCCCTTTGATATCATGAGGATAGCCTACCACAGCGCTTTCCACCACCCCCGTATGCATATTGATGGCATTCTCCACTTCCGCCGTACCGATGCGGTGACCACTGACATTCAATACATCATCCACTCTTCCCGTGATCCTGTAATTCCCCTCCGCATCCCTCAGGGCGCCGTCCCCCGTGAAATAAAGACCGGGATACGTAGCAAAATAGGTCTGCCGGCACCGCTCATGATCGCCATAGGTCGTACGAATGATGGAAGGCCAGGGGAATTTTATACAGAGATTGCCCGCGCTTGGCTCACCGGGAGTAGCCCCTCCATGCCATACGCCATCTTTCGCCGCATCGCCTCCCGGCACCGGCTCTCCCTTTTCATCCACCAGCAGCGGCTGCACACCCGGCAAGGGCACGGTGGCATGCGCAGGTTTATGCGGCGTGATCCCCGCCAGATTGGAAATAAGGATGCCTGCTGTCTCGGTCTGCCACCAGGTATCTACGATGGGACAGCGGCCCTTGCCGATGTTCTCGTGGTACCAATGCCAGGCTTCCTCATTGATGGGTTCGCCCACGGTGCCCAGCACTTTCAGCGAGCTGAGATCTTTCTTCTTTACATAGTCCAGCCCAAAACCCATCAGGCTTCGGATGGCCGTGGGCGCCGTATAAAGGATATTTACCTTGAACTTGTCTACGATGTCCCAGAAACGGCCCGCGTCGGGATACGTAGGGATCCCCTCGAACATCAGCGTGGTAGCTCCCGCGCTCAACGGACCATATACGATATAGCTATGTCCTGTGATCCAGCCGATATCCGCTGTACAGAAATACACATCCCCGGGCTTGTATTGAAATACATTGACAAAAGTATAATTCGTAAAAACCATGTATCCGCCGCAGGTGTGCACGACCCCCTTCGGCTTGCCCGTGGACCCGGAAGTATACAGGACAAAGAGCATGTCCTCCGCCTCCATCGTCTCGGCCGGACAGGACGGATTCCCCTGGGTCTCTACTTTCCTGATCTCATCCTCCCACCAGGTATCCCTTCCTTTGATCATGCTCACCGGCATACGGGTACGGGTCAGCACGATCACTTTTTTTACGGAAGGACATTGCACCAGGGCATCGTCTATCACCGTCTTCAATGGAATAGCCTTGTTCCCCCGGTGAGCGCCATCCGAAGTGATCACGAGATTGCACTGCGCATCCTGGATCCTGTCGGCGATGCTCTGGGCGGAAAAACCGCCGAATACCACCGAATGGATGGCCCCGATACGTGCGCAGGCCAGCACGGCAATGGCCAGCTCGGGGACCATCGGCATATAGATACAGATACGGTCGCCTTTTTTAACCCCGTTGTTCTTCAACACCTGCGCAAATTGACACACTTTGAAATGCAGCTCCTTGTACGACAGGATACGATAGTCCTCATCCGGGTCGTTGGGTTCCCAGATGATCGCAGGCTGATCGCCTCTTTCGGCCAGATGCCTGTCCAGACAGTTTTCAGTAATATTCAGCCGGCCTCCGGAAAACCATTTTACCCTGGGGTCGGTGAAGTTCCAGTCCAGTACCTTGTCCCATTTACGGTGCCAGGAGAAATTTTCGGCAATCCCTGCCCAAAACCCTTCGGGGTCCTCGATACTTCTCTTGTACTCGGACTGATATTGCTCCATGGACCTGATCTGATATGGATAGCTCATATGACGATGGCAATTTTGTAGATAACAGCTTATTAAATTAAGGGCCATAAATTTAGAATTTAATCGGCAACTATTTACATTTACTTTACTTTTAGCGCAAACGGTTTCATAATATTAATAACCATCTAACGAGCACATGTCATCCACATCCACCAACGGGATCCGCAGGATCATCACAGCCTCTTCATTGGGAACACTCATTGAATGGTATGATTTTTACATTTTCGGCAGCCTTGCCTCCGTCATTTCCACTCAATTCTTTCCAAAAGGCAATCCTACGGCAGCCCTGCTGTCCACCCTCGCCACTTTTGCCGCCGGGTTTATCGTACGCCCCTTCGGCGCCCTTGTCTTCGGCCGGCTGGGGGATATGATCGGACGCAAATACACATTTCTTCTGACCCTCATCATCATGGGCGGCTCTACTTTCGCCATCGGCCTGGTCCCCAAATATGAGACCATCGGTTTTGCAGCCCCCCTGATCGTGCTGCTGCTCCGCCTTTTACAGGGTCTGGCCCTGGGCGGCGAATACGGAGGCGCCGCCACCTATGTAGCGGAACATTCCCCTCAGAACCGCAGAGGCTATTTCACTTCCTGGATACAGACCACCGCCACCGTAGGGCTCCTTGTCTCCCTGGGGGTGATCCTCCTTGTCCGGCACCTCATGGATCCTGATCCCGCCCGCAGCATCGAGAAATTCAACGACTGGGGCTGGCGCATCCCCTTTCTTATCTCCATCATACTGGTGATCGTCTCCATCTACATCCGCCTGAGAATGAGCGAATCTCCCTTATTCCAGCAGCTGCGCACGGAAGGCAGGACCTCCACCAATCCCCTGAAGGAAAGCTTTGGTCACAAAACCAATCTGAAAATAGTACTGCTGGCCCTCTTCGGCGCCACCATGGGACAGGGCGTCATCTTCTACACGGGTCAGTTTTATGCTCAATCCTTTTTGGAAAGCACCTGTCATATCGATTTCGACCAGGCAAAGACCATTCTGATCGTTGCCATCGTACTGGCCACCCCTTTCTTCCTGCTGTTTGGCGGATGGAGCGACAGGATTGACCGTAAATGGATCATGATCATCGGCATGGCCCTGGCCGTTCTATCCTATCAATTCCTCTTCCGGCAATTGCTGAACATCTCCGACCCCGCAGGCCGGACCGAGATCACCGCAGACAAAGAGATACGCAACAGCGTAGCCTTTATCGGCAAGACCCGCAACCTCCTGCGCAGCTCGTCGACGATCAGGCACTACGAGGATGGGATGA
>DASZVM010000727.1:0-8181 GCA_035547295.1 Puia sp.
ATGGGAGGGGCGGGTATGTTCGGCGTGTCCATTTATATGATATTCATGGGAGGCTATTATGACCGCCTGATGATCCAGAAGCTGCCGCCAGGAGCTGATCTGGATGCGTATCGTTCCGCAGGCGCCGGAACGGAAATGGCTGCGGCATTCAATAGCGCCCGTTCGTCGGCAGGTCCGGAGGTGCTGAACACTACGCTGATAATTCCTGTCATTCTCATCGTCGCTTTTGGCGGGCTGGTGTTTTATATGCGCAACCGGAAAAAAACCGACAGGCTGGAAGCGTTGGCTGCCTGATCCTTTTAATCTAATCGTTTTTTAATACAACGTGTCATAATTGTTAACGTTTACATCGGAACATTTTGTAACTTTCTCCTTTAATGCTGGAACCAAATATGCCTAATCGATCCTCCCGACGTCTTGCCATTAAGAATATCGTTGCGGGTACAGCCGCGTTGGGGACAACCAGTATACTATCGTCTTTTCGTACTACGGAAGCAGCAAATCAAACGAATATGGCCTTGAAAGGTAATATCAATCACTCCGTGTGCCGGTGGTGCTACGGGGATATCCCATTAGATGAACTTTGTGTGGCTGTAAAGAAGATAGGTTTTAGCGCTATCGACCTGGTAGGTCCCAAGGATTGGTCTGTACTGAAGCAGCATGGCATCTGGTCATCCATGTGCAATGGGGCGGAGATCAGTCTCACCAAGGGATGGAACCATACGGAATATCATGAGACCTTAGTAAAGAATTATACCGAGCACATCGACCTGGTGGCCCAGGCGGGATATAAGAACCTCATCTGTTTTAGCGGCAACTCCGAAGGTATGGACAGGGAGACGGGGTTAAAGAATTGTGTGGAGGGGTTGAAGAAGATCATCGGGCAGGCGGAGAAGAAAGGCGTTATCATCGTGATGGAGCTGCTGAACAGCAAGGTGAACCATCCCGACCAGATGTGTGATAATTCGAAATGGGGTGTCGAGCTGGTAAAGAGGCTGGGGTCCGGGCATTTCAAGCTGCTGTACGATATTTATCACATGCAGATCGACGAAGGGGATGTGATCCGGACCATCCAGGACAACCATCAGTATTTTGCTCACTACCATACGGGCGGCGTTCCGGGCCGGCATGAGATCGACGACACGCAGGAGCTGCATTATCCGGCGATCATGCGTGCGATACTTGCGACGGGATATCAGGGGTATGTTGCGCAGGAGTTCATTCCTGCGAAGCAGGATAAGCTGAGGTCCCTGGAGGAGGGCGTCAGGATATGCGATATATGATCCGATAACTTTTATAAATAACAACGAAAATGGCTGAAAATACGTACGATGCAATTGTGATCGGCAGCGGTATCAGTGGAGGCTGGGCTGCCAAGGAGCTTACCGAGAAAGGACTCAAGGTGATCATGCTGGAGCGTGGCAGGAATATCGAGCATATAAAGGATTATGTCAATGCCAATAAGGAAGCATGGAATTTTCCTCACCGGGGCAAGGCTACCGAGCAAATGAAGAAGGACTATCCTGTCCTGAAGAGGGATTATCCCCTGAATGAGACCAACCTGGATTACTGGGTAAAAGATAGTGAATGTCCCTATACGGAAACCAAGCGTTTTGACTGGTTCAGAGGCTATCATGTCGGCGGGCGTTCGCTGATGTGGGGACGTCAGAGCTATCGTTGGAGCGATTTTGATTTTGAAGGCAATGCCAAGGAGGGCGTCGCCATCGACTGGCCCATCCGTTATAAGGATATTGCGCCCTGGTATGATTATGCGGAGCGTTTTGCCGGCATCAGCGGCAGCAAGGAGGGGTTGCCTCAGCTGCCTGACGGGCAGTTCCTTCCTCCCTATGATATGACCTGTGTGGAGAAGGATATATCGGCCCGTATCAAGGACCATTATAAGGGCAAGCGTCATATGATCATCGGCCGCGTAGCCAATATTACGGTGCCGCATGGTGGAAGACCGGGTTGTCAGTTCAGGAATAAATGCTGGCTGGGCTGTCCTTTTGGTGGTTATTTCAGCACGCAGTCCTCGACGCTGCCTGCTGCCGTTGCAACGGGGAATCTCACCCTGCGTCCCTGGTCCATCGTTACGAAGATCCTCTATGATAAGGATACGAAGAAGGCCAAGGGAGTAGAGGTCCTGGATGCAGAGACGAACAAGACCTATGAATATTTTGCCAAGATCATCTTTTTGAATGCTTCTACGCTGAACAGCGCCTGGATCCTCATGAACTCGGCCACGGACGTATGGCCTGACGGGCTGGGCAGCAGCAGCGGCGAGCTTGGGCACAACCTGATGGACCATCATCTGGGGGTAGGCGCCAGCGGCCTGGTGGAAGGATATGAGGATAAATATTATTACGGGCGTCGTGCGAACGGCATCTATATACCCCGGTATCGCAATCTTTTTGGCGACAAGCGGGATTATCTGCGGGGATTTGGCTACCAGGGCGGCGGGGGCCGGGAAGGCTATACGCATGAAGTCGCGGAATACAGCATCGGGAAAGAGTTTAAGGAAGCATTGACGGTGCCTGGTCCCTGGACGATGAATATCGGGGGTTTCGGAGAGATACTTCCCTATCATGAGAATAAGGTGACGCTGGATAAGACAAAGAAGGATAAGTGGGGATTGAATGTGCTCAACATCGATTGCGAACTGAAGGACAACGAGCTGAAGATGCGCAAGGACATGGAAGCCGACGCGGTGGAGATGCTGGAAGCGGCGGGGGTAAAGAATGTGAAAAGCCGTAGCGGCAATCCTTATCCCGGCAGGGGTATCCATGAGATGGGGACTGCCCGGATGGGTAAGGACCCCAAGACCTCTGTATTGAACTCTTTCAACCAGGTATGGGATGCCAGGAACGTGTTTGTAACGGATGGTTCATTTATGGTATCCGCAGCCTGTGTAAACCCATCGTTGACGTATATGGCGATGACGGCAAGGGCTGCCGACCATGCTGTAAAAGAGCTTAAAAAGGGCAATATATAAGATATGAACACCTATGACGCCATTGTCATCGGGAGTGGTATCAGCGGAGGCTGGGCAGCCAAGGAGCTGACGGAAAAAGGCCTGAAAACGCTGATGCTCGAAAGGGGGCGTAATTTCGAGCATATAAAGGATTATAAGATGACCACGAAGAACCCGTGGGAATTTCCGCACAGGGGGAAGGTGACGCAGGAGGAATTGAAGCAGCATCCTTATATCGGCCGGACCTGGGGAGCGAAAGAGCAGGTGATCGATTATTGGGCTAAGGATGTCGATTGTCCATATACGGAGACAAAGCCTTTTAACTGGTGGCGTGCTTATCAGCTGGGTGGCCGCAGCATCCTTTGGGGCCGGCAGAGCTATCGCTGGAGTGATCTTGATTTCGGGGCCAATGCCCGGGACGGATGGGCTATCGACTGGCCTATCCGATACAAGGATATTGCGCCGTGGTATGATCATGTGGAGCGGTTTGCGGGTGTCAACGGATCGAAGGAAGGTCTGCCCCAATTACCGGACGGGCAGTTCCTGCCGCCGATGGAGTTGAATTGTGTGGAAAAGGATGTGGCGGCCCGGATCAAGGCGCGCTGGAAGGATCGCCATATGATCATCGGCCGATCGGCCAACCTGACGGCGCCGGCGCCAGGGCGTACCCAATGCCAGTATCGTGACCGTTGCTGGGAAGGCTGTCCGTTCGGGGGATATTTCAGCACGCAATCATCCACGTTGCCTGCAGCGGTGGCTACGGGCAATCTGACGGTGCGGCCATTTTCCATTGTTACGCGAATATTGTATGATAAGGATACAAAGAAGGCGAAGGGGGTAGAGGTGCTGGATGCGGAGAACAACAAGACGTATGAGTACTATGCTAAGGTGGTCTTTGTGAACGCCAGCGCCCTGAACAGCGCATGGGTGCTGATGAATTCGGCCACGGATGTATGGCCCGGCGGTCTTGGCAGCAGCAGCGGTGAACTGGGGCATAATATCATGGATCACCATTATAATGTGGGCGCCGCGGGCGAGATGGAAGGGTATGAAGACAAATATACTTATGGCCGGAGGCCTAATGGCTTTTATATCGTGCGGTTTGCAAATCTTTTTGGCGACAAGCGGGGTTTCCTGCGTGGCTTTGGTTATCAGGGGAGCGCCAGCCGTGAGAACTGGCAGCGGGATGTGGCGGAGCTGAGCATCGGCAAAGACCTTAAAGATACCCTGACGGAGCCGGGTGCCTGGACCATGGGTATGACTGGTTTTGGAGAGCTGCTTCCTTATCATGAGAATAAGATATCCCTGGATAAGGATAAGAAGGACAAGTGGGGGTTGCCGGTGCTGAATATGGATGCCGAGCTAAAAGAGAATGAGAAGAAGATGCGCAAGGACATGCAGGCGGAGGCTGTGGCTATGCTGGAAGCATCCGGTCTTAAGAAAGTGCATTCGTGGGACAGGGGACATAATGTAGGGGACGGCATCCATGAGATGGGGTCGGCCAGGATGGGCAGGGATCCGAAGAGCTCTGTGCTCAATGGTCACAACCAGGTGTGGGATGCAAAAAATGTTTTTGTAACGGATGGAGCATGTATGACCTCATCAGCCTGTCAGAATCCTTCGTTGACCTATATGGCTTTGACGGCCAGGGCAGCGGATTTTGCGGTAGGGGAATTAAAAAAAGGGAATATATAAGAATAAAATTTTTAAATTGTTATTATGAACAGAAGAGAAGCAATTTCGAGGGTGAGCCTGCTCTTAGGCGGTACGATCCTGGGGGCTGAGGCTTTCCTGGCGGGGTGTTCGCAACCTGATAAGAATATCGGGGGCGCCGGTATCAATTTCTCGAATGACGATGTCGCCTTTCTGGATGAGGTGGCTGAAACTATTTTGCCTGCCACTGATACACCGGGGGCTAAGGAGGCCAAGGTAGGAGAGTTCATGACTACTATCGTCCGGGATTGTTATACGGAGAAGGACCAGAAAATATTTGTGGATGGCATGCAGAAACTGAATGAAGAAAGCAAGAAAAAATATGGGCATGCTTTCCTTGACATCAAGCCGGAGGAGCGGCATGACCTGCTGGTAGAACTGGACAAAGAACAGAAAGCATATACTGCCAAGAAGAAAGAGGATGACCCTGCGCATTATTTCCGTATGATGAAGGAGTTGACCTTATGGGGTTATTTTACTTCGGAGCCCGGTGCGACAAAGGCTTTGCGGTATGTAGCAGTACCCGGAAGATATGAAGGGTGCATCGATTACAAGAAGGGAGAGAAGGCTTGGGCGACAACGTAAGGGTTATATATTACCGTGGGATAATAATAATACAAGAGATAGCTAAAAAAATATCATTGCATATGCAATAAGACGGCGTACTTTCATATTGGTATCGTCACGGCTTAAACCAGCCTATGAAAAAAACGGTGCCACTTGCGTATGCCATTCAAAACTAACGCCCGAATCAGGGCATGTCTTTTCCTATGCCTGTTTTTTCCCTCTCATCTTCTTTTCGCACAAAAAAAAATCACGGGTAAGGTTATCAGCAATGCAGACAAGCGGCCTGTATTGGGTGCGACCGTAGAGGTCAAGGGGAAGAGTACGGCTACACAGACGACCGCGGATGGAACTTTTACCATCGAAGCAGCGGACAACAGTACATTGGTGATCACATCCATCGGATTTCAGAAACAGGAGGTCCCTGTAGCGGGAAGGTCTTCTCTAGGAGAGATCTCGCTAACGGTGACCAATACTGCTTTAAATGAGATCGTGGTCACGGGTTATGCCACACAGCGTAAGAAGGACCTGACGGGCGCTGTGTCGGTGGTGGATCTGGGGGATGCGAGGAAGCAGCCCGTGCCTGACGTAGTGAACATGCTGCAGGGCCAGGCTTCCGGCGTATCTGTATTGAGCACGGGCCAGCCGGGTCAGGCGCCTGTGATCAGGATCAGGGGTTTTAATTCTTTTGGGAATAACACGCCGCTGTATGTCATCGACGGTGTGCCCACCCAGAATGTAAACGACATCAACCCCAATGATGTGGCCAGCATGCAGGTGCTGAAGGATGCCGGCGCGGCCTCTATCTATGGATCACGCGCTTCCAACGGGATCATTGTCATTACCACTAAAAGAGGTTCGGGTGGTAAGATAAAAGTGTCTTATGACGGTTATTACGGGCTGCAGGTGCCCAAAGGCGGAAATGTCTTTAACCTGCTGAACCCGACAGAGTACGGGCAGCTTGTGTTCAAGGCGGGGCAGAACTATAATGTGCTTAACCCGGACCCGACGTCACAGAAAGCCCCAGGCAGCAATATTTATGGCTATGGGGCGGCGCCGGTGGTGCCGGATTTTCTCGTGTCGGGTACTGCAAACGGGGTAACGAATAGCGGCGGTTTTGCGGCGGGCTCTGCGGCGGCGGACCCCTCGTTGTATTTTGCCGACCCTACGGGCAAGGCTTATTATCAAATAGCTGCGGCCAATAAGGCTGGTACGGACTGGTACCATGAGCTATTCAAGAGAAAGCCGATGCAATCGCATAATATTTCGGTGTCCGGCGGGGGCGAACAGGGGACCTATCTCTTTTCGCTGAACTATTTCAACCAGCAGGGAACGCTGATCAATACGTATCTCAAGCGTTATACCATCCGCGCCAATACGACCTACAAGATCAGCAAGATCGTACGGGTCGGTGAGAACATCGCCTATTCGGTCACGCAGAACCCGCAGACCCTCAGTGGTATCCTGGTGGAAGGCAGTCCCATCGGGTTTGCCATGCGGGAGAACCCGATCATACCTGTCTATGACATCAAGGGCAATTTTGCCGGCTCGGCCCCGAAGGGGCTGAACAATCCCCGGAATCCCGTAGCGCTGCAAAGCAATGCGCGTAATGACAGGACGTTGGCCGGCCGGCTTTTTGGAAATGTGTATGGCGAGGTGGACCTGCTGAAGGGGTTGACCTTCCGCACCAGTTTTGGCGGCGAATATTACTATGGATGGAGCCACCAGTTCAACACACCGGACTTTTATAATTCGGAGCCGCAGTTTAAGCAGCCCGGCTACAAGGAAGACAGCTATAACGGGACGGACTGGACCTGGACCAACACGTTCACCTATAGCTGGGTGAAGGGTGATCATAACCTGAAACTGGTGGGCGGTATGGAAAGCCGTCAGTTCATCAACCATAACCTGGGAGGTTCGATCCAGGGGTATTTCTCGTTAGACCCCAATTATATCAACCTGTCTACGGGGTCGGGTACGCCTGTCAGCTACAGCAATTCCAATCAGCTCATCGGGTATAATCCCACTTCTTTCGGCTACAAGGCCCCGATAGGCGCCGGTGAGAGCCTGGCGTCCTATTTTGCCAGGGCCGATTATGTTTTCCGGGAGAAATATTTGCTGGGCGCCACTTTCCGGCGGGACGGATCTTCCAAGTTCATCACCAACAGGTGGGGTAATTTTTATGCCTTCAGCGCCGGCTGGCGTATCTCTCAAGAGGAATTCATGAGGGATGTCCACTGGATCACGGACCTGAAGATCCGCGGCTCCTATGGCATCATGGGTAACCAGTTCAATGCGCTGGGCACGAACTCTTATTTACTGTACGGGTCCAACAGCCAAACGACTTTTTATGACCTGAACGGTACCGGCAATTCCCTGGTATACGGGCTTGCTCAATCGCAGCTGGGTAACCCCGATGCCAAATGGGAGCAGGATGGGAATGCCAATGTAGGGTTTGACCTTACCATCCTGCAGGGCAAATTGACCGTTAGTGCGGACTGGTACCATAAGAGCATCAAGGACCTGCTGTTCCCCATCACGTTGCTGGGTACGTATGGAGCCGCGACGGTGCCGGCTTATAATGTGGGCCGTATGAGGAACACGGGCGTAGACATCATGATCTCCGGGCAAACGGACATCACCCGTGATCTGAAATTCAACGGGACGCTGACCTTTACGACGGTAAACAACAAGATATTGCAGGTTGACGCCAATGGAGCACAGTATTTCGATGTCGATGGGCGCCGGTTTAACGGCAGCTTTATCGTCCGCAATGCCGTCGGTCATCCTGTAAGCGCTTTTTATGGCTATAAGATCATCGGGTTCTGGAACAGCCAGGCCGAGCTGGATGCGGCGAACGAGTCTGCACGTAAGGCCACCGGGGACCCCAATGCCATCTATCAGACCGACCAGGGTATCGGTCGCTTCCGTTA
>DASZVM010000728.1:0-5516 GCA_035547295.1 Puia sp.
AGGGCAAAGGCCGATACCCATCGTGCCATGATCGACACAATACATAGCCGCTTTACCAGCGAGCCGCAGGTAGCAGGTGATTTCTTTTCCATCGTATTGAGAAGGGATGTTACCTATAAAGGCAAACCGAGGGAGATCTCGGAGGAGATCGCCGTCATCGGGGTAAAGGACGGTAAGATCATTTCAGAAACCTTTTTCTACTAAGCTGCGTTGCCGGCAACCCCGTATCCTCGTCAGTTGGTTACGGGGTCCTTCTTTTTAACAAGCTTGTCAAGGACTGTCCTCAGTCCGGTATCCACAGGCTGGGGCGCATCATAGCCGACGATCTGTCCCGCGGGTCGACGATGATGTACCTCGGTATCTTTCCACACCTATCTCCTACATCTGCCTGACCAAATTCGTATCTTTATACGAACCATACATCGGAATGGGGGCTGTCGGCAGCAGCGATCCTGGTAACCCACACAGTCATAGATGGGTAGAAATCCCATCGGACTGCTTGTTACAGCCAAAGGAATTATCCGCTTTGGAGAACGGGACAGACCCGAGATCAAGACGGAATATCTGGTAATCGGCACTCTTCTCAGCATTGGTATAGCGATCGCTACAGGCCTGCTCACGAAAATATGACTCAATTCATGTCAACATCCAAAAACAAAAAGAAACCCGTCCGCGAAAAGCTCACCAAGGTCCTTCCCTCCGGACAAAAAGAAGATAACTTCTTCGAATTGGTCCACGCCGTCGCCCGCCAGATCCCAAAAGGCCGCGTCACTACCTATGGCGCCATCGCCGAAGCCCTGGGCGCCCGCCGCTCTGCCCGTATGGTGGGATGGGCCTTGATCTCCGGTCACCTCGTCGAAAACCCCGTCCCCGCCCATCGCGTCGTGAACAGGACAGGTCTGCTGACAGGCCGCCACCACTACAAACCACCGGAAAAAATGCAACGATTACTGGAAAAAGAAGGAGTCAAAATAAAAGATAACCAGGTCGTGGACTTCGCACGCCTTTTCTGGGACCCGTCAAAAGAACTTTAATAATACTTGCTTATCATTAAATAAACTATCACCCCCGTGACCGCCACATAAAGCCACACAGGCCACGTGATCCTCGCCAGCCGGCGGTGTTTGTCGAACCTTTCCTGGAAAGCCCGCTGCAAAGTAAACAGCACGAGAGGAATAATGATCCCCGAAAGAATGATATGACTGCTGAGGATAAAATAATAAACATACCGTATGGCCCCCGCCTGCGCTTTCTCCTCCGGGGAGACAACCCCATCATGGTTCACATCTCCATAGAGCGTGGATGGATTGGTAGAATGATAGATCACATAGGATACAAGAAAGATACAGCTGAGCACGACAGCCGTAAGGTTCGCCCGCTTATGCGCCGTCACCTGGCCGTTCCGTATAAAATAAAGACTGGCCAGCAAAAGGATGGCCGTGCTGGAATTCAGGATGGCATGGAGCAACGGCAGAAAATGCGTATTCACCCCAATGTCGATCTTCGCCTGCGGCACGAGGATCAGGAAGGCCACCGCGGCCGGAATGGCAATGCTGACGATGATGATAGCAGGCGTAAGGTTACGTCTCTGCCCCGGTAACTGTTGACTCATACGATCTCTCTTTTATTCTGTTTGCAGGAGAAATAAACGACGCCGGCAATCGTCCCCAGCGCAATGATGATCAACGGGATCATCAGGGGCTTTAGCTCCGAAAAGACCGATTTTCTTTTCTTATCCTTTTCCAGCATGATAAAAACGATGTCATCCGCCAGCTTGGCCAGTTCAGCCGTATCCGTCCCATGATAATAACCCCGGACGACACGGTCCTTGTCCAGCAGCGCCACATAATCCGTATGCACAAAATTCGAATCCACGCTGACGCTGTCCTGCAAACCCAGCTTCAGCTCGTTCAACGCAAAATCATAAATAGTCTTTTTGGGACCCGTCAGCAGCCACCAGACTTCCGGGTTGACGCCATAACGGTCGGCATACTTCTTTATCACAGGCACTGAGTCATGCGCAGGGTCCACCGTCAGGGACAGGAATCGGACAAAGGTCGTATCCACCCGCTTTACCTCATTCTTGATCTTCAGACCATCCTGCAGTTTCCGCATGTTACGGGTAAGTATCGGACAGATGCTGGCGCAATGCGTAAAGAAAAAGTCCACGATAAAGACCTTCCCCTGTTCCTGGTCCAGGGAGATGTGCTCGCCCAGCTGGTTCTGCAGCTGCAGATTGGCTACATGATGCCACAGCGTGTCCGTAACCTCTTTGCCATTCTTGATGTTCGTGATGACAGTATCCGGATAATACCTCCGGGGCATGACCACGTTATACCGGCTGGCCACCGCATAGAACACCAGTGGAATGAATACCGCCACTGCAATCGCCGCCCATGCTTTCTTACTCATAATCTTAAAATAAAAAAGACCATCACTATAGCAGCGATGGTCCCAGTAATTTATAAAAAAACCTCGCCGGACGCTTACTCGGGCACTCCGGGCTTCTGCGCTGCCGGCTCATGCTCTCCTTCCGCCGCAGGCGCTTTCTGCTTGCTCATCTCATAATGATGTCTGTCATAGCGGTTGCGCAGCTCCTTATAGGAACCGCCATCCCAAAGGAATGAGATGATGAACCATATGAACAGCGTGGCCGGTACCGCAACCGTCATGATCAGGTTCTTTATCTCATGACGCAGGTGCATGAACTCGGCAATGATATAGAATGCCTTCGCACAGGTGAGGATCAGGTAGATCCCGTTAAGCACATACTTGGGAGGGAAACCCGTCTTCAGGTGGATGGTCGCCAGCAGCAGCTCTACGAGCGTGATACCCAGCAGTATCCAGAACGTCCTGATAATAGGCTTGGTAGAGAATGACGGCTCATGATGGCCTGTGTCGATCGGATGAACATTTTCCATACAAATATTTTAATCTTTTACGCAAATCTTTTTTACAGCAAATAAAAACAGGTGAATACGAATACCCATACCAGGTCCACAAAGTGCCAGTAAAGACCCGCTTTCTCGATCATCAGGTAATGTCCCCGTTTGGCAAAATCACCCCGGATGTTCTTTATCAGCATGATGATATTGATGATCACCCCGGAAAATACGTGGAAACCATGGAAACCCGTGATGGTAAAGAAGTAATTGGTAAAATTCGTGGTAGCCACCGTTCCGTCCGAATTCAGGAAAGGGTTCCTTCCCCACCAGGCGCCTTCGCTATGAAGATGCGTCCATTCCCATGCCTGACAGCTGAGGAACGCGATACCGCCAAGGATGGTCCAGATCATATAGGTAGTCACCTTCTTTTGATCGTTGTTATGACCCGCTGCCACCGCAAGTACCATGGTGACGGAGCTGGCGATCAGGATAAATGTCATAAGGCTCACAAACACCAGGGGAAGGTGCATGTCCCCCATCAGCGGGAATGCCCTGAACACCTCATTGGGGTCAGGCCAGCCGTTGGTGGCAAATCTGATAGAGCCGTAGGATATAAGGAAAGCGCCGAATGTGAAAGCATCGCTCATCAGGAAATACCACATCATCAACTTGCCATACTCCACATTGAACGGACTCTTCCCGCCGCTCCACCATTTTTGTCCTGCTGGTACACTATGTGCCATGTTACTTATTTAGTTGGTTTGCAAAGTTATTTAAACTATTAAACTATTTTATACCGATAAAGAAAATAAACAGGTAGATCCACAACAGGTCTACAAAATGCCAGTACGTCGCCATCAGCTCTATCGGGATACTGTTATACCGCCGGATCTTGGATGCAAAAGCCTTGATAAACATGATGATCAACGCTATGATCCCCCCCAGCACATGCGCCGCATGCAAACCCGCGATGATATACAGGAACTGTCCGCCGCCGGACCCCTTGAAGGTAATTCCCGTATTCCAGATGCTCTTGAACCCCTCGTACTGCAACACCACAAAAGCCACCCCCAGAAAAGCCGTCAGGGTGACCAGGTTCCTGTACCGCATCATTTCCCGGTCCTTAAAAGCCTTCAGCGCCATCTGTATCGTTACGCTGCTGACCAGTATGGTCACCGTGGAATACCAGAAGGCCCTGGGCACCGGAAAGGTCGTCCATCCCGGCTGGTCCCGCTTGACGATATACGCGCTGGTAAGCCCTGCAAACATCATCACAATGCTGCCCAACGCCACCCATAATGTGAATTTATGGGGATGTATTTTCTTTCGCTGTTCGTTCACTTTTATGTTTGCTTCGATCACTCAGGAAACTTTATTCGCTAACAAAGCCAGTAATACTACTGGTAAATAAATATAGCTGCTGAACATTACCCGTCTCGCCGCTTTCACCGTCATCTCCCTGTACAGCCGCACACATTGCGTCACCATGAACAGGTTGGCTATCAGCACTACCACCAGCGCCACGATACCGCTCATCCCCCCGCCGTCCCTGCCGCCCAGAAAATAGGGCAGTACACCCACAGGCAGCAGCAGCAAAGAATAGATGATGGCCTGTATGGCTGAATACTTTGTCGGCCCCTCATTGGACGGCAACAGCTTGAAGCCGGCCTTTGCATAATCCGAATGCGCGATCCAGGCAATGGCCCAGAAATGGGGGAATTGCCAAAAGAACTGGATGGCAAATAGTACCCAGCCGCCCGCGCTCAGATCATCATTGCCCGCCGCCCAGCCGATAAGACAGGGCAGACTGCCGGGTATGGCGCCCACCAGTACCGAGATCGAGCTGACCTTCTTCAGCGGCGTATAGATGAACGCATACAGAAAAAGGCTGAATGCTGCAAGCGCCGCCGACAGAAAATTGAACTGCCACCAGAGGATCAACACTCCCGCCAGACCCGCGACAACCGCAAAGGTCCAGGCCTCCTGCACGCTCATCCTGCCGGAAGCCACCGGCCGGTTGGCCGTACGCTTCATCAACGCATCGGTATCCTTCTCCACCACCTGGTTGATCGTATTGGCGCTGCCCGTCACCAGCATCCCGCCTAAAAAGAACAGCAGGATGTAGGTCCAGTCGAACTCCCTTACTTTCGGCGCCAGCAGATAGCTGATCAACGCCGAGAACACCACCATGAAGCTGAGGTTGAACTTGATCAGCAGCTTGTAATCCTGCAGCTTACCGGATAATTTGAAAGAACTGTCCGCACTCATCAGTGTGCGCTTTCATTGCTGCCAAGCGGCTCGGTCTGAGGGATGAACTCCCTGCCGTCCTTGGCATAATCATAAGCCCAACGATGTACTTCAGGTATCTCACCAGGCCAGTTGCCATGTCCCGGGCGAATAGGTGCGGTCCACTCCAAGGTAGTAGCACCCCAGGGGTTCTGCGTGATCACCTTTCTTCCCTTGAAAATGGAATAGAAGAAGTTGAACACAAAGAGCAGCTGCACGGCAAAAACCACCATGGCTACCGTAGAGATAAACCTGTTCAGCCCGCCAAACTGATTGAACGACAGCCAGCCGCTGTAGTCGAGATAACGACGGGGCATGCCGGCCAGACCTTCGTAGTGCATGGGC
>DASZVM010000729.1:0-2591 GCA_035547295.1 Puia sp.
ATGAGACATCATATTGTCCGGCAGCGCCGTGAAATAAGCCGATGGGATGCCCCATAAGGCCAGTGCCGTAGCTACATTCGCCTCCGCCCCGCCTACATAGCAGGAAAGGGCATTTTCCTGTAGCCAGCTACCATCCCCATCCGGACATATACGCAACAATAATTCTCCAAAAGACAAGACCATCATTACACATTTTATAATTCTACCATCGCTTTGATCACTCCCCGGGCCGGATCGAGCCAGCCCGCAAACTCGTCCTTCACCTGGCCGAACTTCACCCGGTGCGTGATATAAGTGGTTGGATCGATCGATCCTTTCTTCATGGCATCCATTACGCTTGCAAAATCTTCACGGGTTGCATTCCGGCTGCTCATCAATGTAGCCTCCCGTTTGTGGAATTCAGGATGGCTGAATTGAATGTCCCCCTTTTGCAGACCCACCAGCACATACCTCGCGCCATGGGCCATATATTGAAATGCATTGTTGATAGCTCTCAGGCTGCCCGTGGCGTCGATCACTACCGCAGGCATATCCCCCCGGGTGATATGACGCAGTCTTTCCATGACATCCTCGCTGCCTGCGTTTATCGTATGCAGCAAATGCAGCTTATCCCGGCAAAAACCCAATCGCCCTTCATTGATATCCATCGCGATCACCTGCCCGCCCGCGATACGCGCCGACTCCATCACACCAAGGCCGATAGGCCCCGCACCTACTACCAGCACGAACTCATCCGGCTGTACCGCAGCCCTCCTCACCGCATGCGCTCCGATGGCCAGCGGCTCCACCAGCGCAAGCTGATCATATCCCAGCCCATTATTATGCACCAGCGAAGAAGAGGGGACAGAAAGATATTCGACCATGCCCCCATCGATATGGACACCGGCAACTTTTATCGACACACAACAGTTGGGCTTCCCATTCCTGCACGCGACACAATGCCCGCAATTGAAATAAGGGATGATCGTCACCGCGTCCCCCACCGCAAATCCATGCGCCTGGTCCAGGTCCACGAGGTCCCCCGCCAGCTCATGACCCAGGATGCGGGGATACTCGAAATACGGCTGCGTCCCCTCGTAAGCATGCAGGTCCGTCCCGCAAATGCCGATCCTTTTGATCCTTATGATAGACTGTCCCGGTTTCGCCAGCGGGGCATCTATCTCCCTGTATTCAAACTCGCCTGGTTTTATACAAATTAATGCTTTCATGTTTCTACGTCCCCGCTAATGCTCTGTCTAAATGAACGTAACCACCGTCCACATGTATCAGCTGCCCCGTCGTATGACTGGACCTCGACGACAGCAGGAACGCCGTCATATTGGCGATCTCCTCCGACGTCGTCATCCTGTTCTCCAATGGGATCTTTGCAACGATGCTCTTTAATTTTTCTTCCGGGTTGTCCAATGTCTTGATCCACTTTTCATATAAGGGCGTCCAGCACTCCGCAACGATGATAGCATTCACACGGATGCCGTCCTGCAGCAGTTCTACCGCCCATTCCCGTGTAAGCGCATTCCTGCCCCCATTGGCAGCAGCATAACCCGACGTATTCCCCTGCCCCGTCTCCGCCGTCTTTGAGCTGATGTTGACAATAGCTCCCTTCGATTTCTTCAGCGCCGGCAAGGCGTAATGCGCCAGCAGGTAATAATGCACCACATTCTTATGCAGCGAAGCCATAAACGCCTCATAGTCGCCGGAAGCCAGTCCCACCCCATCGTTCACACCCGCATTGTTCACCAATCCATCGATCTTTCCCACTTTATCCATCACCGCCTTTACAGCCCGCCGGCATTCCTCCGGTATCGTCAGCTCCGCCGCAAACTGGTAAGCCTTTCCCCCCGTCGCCTCTATCTCCGCCACCGCCGCCTTGTTGTCCTGCTCGTTCCGGCCGATGATAAAAGGGATCGCCCCTTCACCCGCCAGTACCCTGGAGATACCCTCTCCAATGCCCTTGGCCCCGCCGGATACGATGATGACCTTATCTTTTAACAATAGATCCATATTTCGTCTTTAAAGGTTATAAAATCGGATTGCGTTACCACCAAAGAAAGCAGCTCTTTCCGTCCCGGAAAAACCCGCAAAATAATCCGTCACCAGTTCATACCATCGCTCATAGCTGGCTGCTACCAGACACACCGGCCAGTCCGAACCGAACATGACCCTCTCCATGCCAAACGCCTCTACCACCGTATCGAGATAGGGATATAGCTCCTCCGGTTTCCAGTTTTTCAGATCGGCCTCCGTCACCACACCCGAGATCTTACAGGATACATTCTTGTGTGCCGCAACAGCCCGGATGGCAGCCTTCCATTCCTCCGTCAACTTCCGCTCCCTGATATATGGCTTGGCGATATGGTCGATGACGAACGGCTGGTCAGGAAAGGCCGCCGTAAACTCCTTCGTATAACCCAGCTGATCAGGATAGATAAGGATATCATATGTATATCCAAATCTTCGCAATGCACCGATGCCCCGCTTGAACGCAGGCTTCAGCATCAACGCCCTGTCCCTTTCGCCCTGCAGGATATGCCGGAACCCCTTCATCTTGGGGAAACGTTGATACCAGGCCAGCCGTTCTTCCACATCAGGCG
>DASZVM010000730.1:0-3659 GCA_035547295.1 Puia sp.
TATCGCCGGGCTGAGCTTTCATATCCCGCCGGCAGATAGAGACGGTAATATTTCTCGTGTCCAAACACCTTGCTATAGTGCGTAAGATCGTGATAGGCGCTGTCCCTTGGCGCAGCGGCGGCCTGCATGACGATCAACAACAGCCCGCAACATACCAGTCTGTTCATAGTTGTTTTATCTTGTAGAAGAAAGTTCCTTTTTTGTCCTGTGTCTTATTGGTCAGCAATAGCCGCCAGATAGGCCGGTGTCCCCAGTTATCCGCAACCCGTTTCTCATCCGGCTGGGAAGTAGACATCTGCTCTTCCTTTACCTCCCAGTCCTTTGCATCATATTCCAGCAGTACCGGACGATGACCGGCTATCGAAAACACGATCCGGCCTGGGTTACTATAATCCGCGGGACAAACGGTCATGAATGTCTGGCTCAGCACGCCTTCCCTTTTGCTCAGCTGAAAATTGTCCTGCACCGTCACCTCGTTGAGGGATTTATCAAGGGTGACCTTGCGCAGCCATTGTTTGACGCCTGCCTCATCGGGATAGGCCCTGGCTATGTCCATTTGAAGGGAGATCTTTCCACCGGCGCCACCGGTGCCGCTGCCATCCGCATCTCCCGTATACTTCACATCATGCGCTCCATAACGCGTTCCCGCCGGCTGCTGATATCCATTGATCAGCGGTACATTATGGTGCGCGGAATTGAGGTACCAAAGGTCATACCGGTCTTTGGAAAAAGTCTTGGCATTATAGGTGCCGAATCCGACGTCGACGATGACAGGCTCGCCGCCGGCATACACCATAAGATCCCCCACGTCATTATGGTTGTGGCTCTCGCCATTGTGTCCGGCATGCGAAGCCAGGAACAGCCCCTTTGACGAGGCGCCCGCCATCAGCTGCAAATTGCGGAACCAGATATCCTTTTGCGGTGGCATGGGAGGATTGGCTGCCTCACAGTCCTTTACTACCAGGAGGTTCCAGAGAACACGTGGTTTGGAGAAGTCCTTGTTATAGAAATTGTGGTCGTCGATATGGTGATAGGCCCAGGCGCCAAAGTCCTTCAGACCGGCGTCCCCCAGCGCTTCACCCACCCGGTAGATAAGCAATCCGTCCGCGCCGATAGTCGGCGAGGCATCTGCAATATCGATAAAGTAATCGCCCGCGATGTGCATGTTCTGGATATAGCTGCCAAGTTTCCGGATGACAGGAGAAGAATAGATCGTCACCTTGCCCGCCGTCGCGTTATCCAACATCTTCAGGGCATCAAAAAGACGGGCTGCGCCACCCGACCAGTAACTGGGCCCTTCATCGACGGCTCCGTCTTCACCCAGGCCGTTGATATAGTTATCGAGCAGGACCATTCCATGGTGTAATTCCTGTACGCGGCGTTGCTGGTTCTTTTCCAGCAGCAACAGACTGATCATCCAGTTGCTGACCACCCAGGGGTCCCAGTTGTTCACCGGTGCATCCGGCCGGCTGGGTCCAAGATAGCTGTAAGGGATCGCGCTCTTTTCCAGGGGGACAAGGATCCGCCGGTTCACCTCGTAATAAATACGCTGACGCACCAGCGGCGAGATCTGCTCCAGTTCAGGCCCTACCAGGTAATCGGTCAGGGCCAGTATCTCCGACGTCTCGCTGGCGAAAATGTCCACGGACGGCTCTTCCGCGTCCGGCAGTCCCATGCCTGCCTTTTGCAGGAAATAGTGGGCCGGCACGCCCCAGAAGGTTTCCTCGCAGGTAGACCAAACGCCATTGAGGATGTCGTCCGTGAACCGGCCCTTGCCTTCCATGGACTCCGCCAGCACCAGGGAAAAGAGCTGGGCGCGTTTGCCAAAGCTGACGTCTTCATAATCGGTGCGATTCCCATTCCGTTTGAACTCCAGGTACAGCGTAGCCGGCAAAGAAGCAAAAGGTTTATGCAGATATTTTTCGCCGGAGGCGATGATCTGTTGTTTTATCGAGTCGGGGACCACGGCCCGCCATGCTTCCGCCGTATTGGGAAAGGGATGCCAACGGTCATGGGGCAGCAGCGAGGCGGCCACCTGGTCTTTTGAGAACTGTTGCAGCAGATTGCGCTCCACTACTTCCTGGGCGCTGGCGGAAGAACAAAGGAGCAGCACCGCCAGAAAACGACAATATTTCATCAGCATGAGAAAGGTCTTGTTTTTATTACCGAATAAGAAAGCCGGCCGTATTTTCCAGCTGCGCTTCGGAGATATGAATGGTTAGTTTTCCATTGTTCCACTCCCATTGTTCAAAGGCAGACTCTCCCGTCCTGTCCAGCCGGGTGACAGTGGCGGGCCGGATGGCACGGGGCAGGGTCAGTTCACCGGGGTCAAAGGGAATGAGGGCCAGCGAAGACGAGGTAAAGATATCCTTATCGTCCTGGGAGATCAGCGCCCAGCGCCCCTTCCAGTCGAGCCGCCCAAGCACAGGGTCGCCGGCATTTTGAGCCGGCTCGCCGCGTAGAGCCAGCGCCGTTAGAATGGCATCGGTCCCGCGCATCTCACTTCTTCCCCAGCAACGGAGCCGGGGAGGCCCTTCGAAATCACCCGTCGAGCTGTTCAACCAAAGGGGCTGCCAGCGCAAGGTTTTCCTGTACCATTTGTCGATGGCCAGACGCCGGCAAAAGTATTTGTCGCGGATAGGCCGGCCGTCGGGTTGTTTGATGGGGAGACTGGCGCCGGGGCATCCAATGATGGCGGTATTCAGCACGACCTCGTCATCGGGCTCCCATTTGTATCCCGAAGAGCCGCTGATGCCTGCATTCCTGTCGGACAGCAGGCTGGCCCAGATGCTCCATTCCCCATGTCCGCCCGCGATGTCATACCAAAGATCACCCTGGTCGTCCAGCGAGACAAGGTCTATGCCATCGAGGGTCAGGGGGCTGATGCTGTAATACATGATGGTCACCCGGGGATTCACGCTTCGTGCTGCATCGGCAATGAGGCGGATAAGTGCGGGAGACTGCCGTTCACCCCTGTATTTTGGATCACGCGGCACTCCCATATACGGTGACGGCAGACCATATCCGAAATCCAGCTTGAGCAGGGAGGGCTTTAGCTCCTGCATCTGCCGGATGGTCCGCTGTCGCAGGAACTCCCTGGCCTTTGCGCTGCTGATGTCCAGACAGTAAAAGGAGGTAGAGGTGGGATCGAAATTCCAATTGGCTTTACAGGGCCGGCCATGACGGTCGACGATGAGGTCGGCCGATGTCAATCCCGCAGCTGCGGTATCGCTGATCCAACCCAGCGTCTCCCACAACCCGTAGGTCATGCCGCTGTCATGCAGCGTCTTCAGGTTGTCCCGCAGCAGGGGGAAGCGATCCTTATTGGGCCGGCCTGATCCCTGGGAGATCTCCCATCCGTCATCCAGCACCAGCATGGCTGCGCCTAACTGTTTGGCGAAGTCGGCAATAGGCGGGATAGTGTATTTCTTTTCCCGCCACAATCCCCAGGTATTGAAAAAAGACACTGGCGGCTGTACCTCGCCGGCAGGCCGGGCGGGAAACGACCGGTAGTAGTGGGCAAAAGCCATCCATGCGTTGTTTCCCAGCGTGATGCGCAGGGGTTCCGCCCAGATGCGCTGGATCCCTTTCGGACCGCCCCAGATGTCCTCGTTATATACATACTGAAAACATCCCCGCGTCGCCTCCACCCGTAACGA
>DASZVM010000731.1:0-4030 GCA_035547295.1 Puia sp.
ATATCGTCGAGGACCACTTTTCCCGACTGTACGAGCTCGAGCAGCACATCGATATACTTCTGCACGGGCGCCTGTCCAAAACGCATGGTGATGCCTTTGTCAAAAATGCGATGGATGGGGAAATTGTCATAAGGCGTGCCATAGACGCCTACCACCGTCACGGTCCCCCCCCTTCGCACGGCTTTTATACAATGCTCCATTACTTTATCCGTACCCTTTTCCAAATGGATCACAGCCTTTACCCTATCCGTAAAAGAGCGCTCCGCCTCCACGCCCACTGCGTCCACACAGACATCTGCGCCCCTTCCCGCCGTCATGGCCCGGATGGTCCCGACAGCATCCGTCTCATGGGGGTTGATCGTCTCTACTTTATTGACGATACGGGCTTTATCCAGCCTGTACCCCACGGGATCGATGGCTATCACCCTGCCGGCGCCGTTCAGCCAGGCCGCCTTTTGCGCCATCAGGCCTACAGGTCCGGAACCAAAGATGGCAACTGTTTCCCCGCCCTTCATCCCCGCCCAATCGATGGCCGACCATCCGGTGGGAAAAATATCCGTCAGAAATAATACCTGCTCGTCGGACATTGCCGCCGGCACTACCCGGGGACTATAGTCGGCATAAGGCACCCGCACATACTCCGCCTGTCCGCCGGCGTACCCGCCATACAGATCCGTATATCCAAAGAGACCACCGCCCTTGTGATCGGTGAGGTCGCCCTGGGGGCCATAATGTTCCGGGTTGGAATTTTCACAGTGGGGGGTGAGACCATGGGTACAGAAAAAACAATGCCCGCAGGCAATGGGAAAGGGTACGACGATACGATCGCTTTTCCTCAGATGTGTCACCTGCGCCCCTGTCTCTTCCACGATACCCATGAACTCATGCCCCATGATCAACGGTTTGGGCTGCGGAAAAAATCCGTCATAAATATGCAGATCGGAACCACAGATGGCTGTGGAGGTAACTCTTACGATGATATCGTCCGCCTTTTCTATCCGGGGGTCATCCACCGTCTCGATCCGGATATCGCCGGGCTTATGAAATACTGCTGCCTTCATGTCCAAAATTTTTGATGAGGAATGAAGGGATCGCAGCTAATATTATACCACGGAAGACAGATCTTTCCTGATGGGAAGCGTGACGGTGAAAGTGGAGCCCTTATCTTTCCCGCTTTGTACGGTGATCGTCCCGCCGTGCTGACGCACGATCTCGTGAGAGATGTATAGTCCCAAACCCAGTCCGGGATGCTTCTGCGCGGAAGCATTCTCCCTGAAAAAACGATCGAATATCTTTTCCTGCGTCTCGGGCGTCATGCCCATGCCGAAGTCCTGAACGCTTAAACACACATTCTTATCCTGCATACCCAGGCTGATGATCACCTGCCTGTCGATGGGAGAATATTTGATGGCATTCGAAACGAGGTTCTGCACCACCTGTCCCAGCCGCTCCCTGTCCCCCCAGAATTTCGGCACGGACGATGCCGGCGCAAGCACAAGCCGGAGCGGGGTGGTCAGCTGCATTTCTTCCACTATTTCGGCTGCCATCGTCTTCACATCAAAAAATGTCTCCTTCAGCTGCAGCTGGCCCTGGGAAATCCTGGTCATATCCAGCAGATCCCTGGTGAGATTGGTTAGACGAGTGACCTGACCGTGCAGTTTGCTCACCAGTTGGACCGAGCGCGGATCGTTGGCTGCCATAAATTCATTGTACAATATCTGGGTATAAGCCTGGATATTGGTCACCGGCGTTTTCAGCTCATGGCTGGCAATGCTGATGAACTCATCCTTCTTTTTTTCCAGGAGCTTTCTTTCCGTAACGTCTTCCATGACCAGCAGTATCCTTGCCCGTTTGCCGGGCTGTCCGTTGATCCGGGTGGCATTGAACAGGATGATCCTCTCCCCCATTCCGGGGACATCGCATTTCAGCTCCAGGTCTTCAAATGCTACCCGTTTAGATATCGTAAACCGCAGGTTATCGATCAACGGTCCTATATTGAAGGCTCCTCCCGCCACCTCGTTGAGATAATTGCCTTCCACCTCGTCGGTCTGCAGCCGGAACAGCGTATACAAGGCTTTGTTGGCCTTGCGTATCCGCAGGTCGCTGTAAAGGTCAAACAAAGGCTGCCGGATAGTTTCCACAATGGTCTCGGCATATTCCGTGGACTCTCTCAGCTCGATGTTACGCTGGGTCATTTCCTCATTCACCGTAATCAGCTCCTCATTCGAGGATTGGAGATCTTCCTTGGAGACCTCCAGCTCTTCGTTGATGCTTTGCAGCTCTTCATTGGAGGACAGGAGCTCTTCATGCGCCGCCTGGAGGTCCTCCCGTATCCTGTCAAATTCTTCGTGCATCGCTATCATTTGCCGGCCGGCCTCCATCAGGCTTTCCTCCAGCTGTCTTATATGTTCGATCTCCTCACGATCGCTCTCCTCCGCATCGGTCTGCCTGGTTCCCTCCGTTCCCCAAAAGCCATCCCGGATGACGATCAGCATCAGCGTTTCATCCTCCCGCCTGATAGGAATGACCTCGATCGCTATTTTTATGGTATTCGTATCCGTATTGATCAGTATGCCCGTCCTGCTTACGGCTATCCCCTGCCGCCGGGCCTGTGTCAACAGCATCCGTAATTCCGGCGCCAGGTCCTCATGGACGATCTTCAGCAATTCCAGGGTGGCCTTTCCCGTTTGCGGCCGGAAATAGGGCGCGGTTACGCCATAGAACCTGAGTATATGCCCCTCGCCATCGATGAGGATACCGGCGGGTACATACCGGGACAACATTATCCTATCGGCCGTCTTACCCCTTTCCGAAAGCGCTTCGGATTCGGATGAAGCCTGGCTCTTTCCGCCTCCGGCCGTCTGCGGGTCGTCGAAAGAAAAATTAAAGGATATATGGGGCAGGTCCTTTCTTTTTACATAGATATTCCATTCCTTAAAGCTGCGCACAAAGAACCGCTCGGGCTCTCCCAGGTTGTCCTTGCGATCCAGCATGAGGAACCCCGCGGGCTTCAGCGCATAATGGAATGCCTGCAGCGCCTTGTGCTGAGCCGACTGCTCCAGGGACAGCAGGGCATGCTGACAGCTGATGATATCCATCCGCGCATACGGCGGGTCCTTTAAGAAATTGTGCGTGGCGAATATGCACATATCCCGTACGGTCTTCACTATCTGGTAGCCTCCTTCCAGCTTGACAAAGAACTTCTTCAGCCGTAACGGGCTGATGTGCTGGACGGCAGACCGGGTGTAAAAGCCCGTCCTTGCCATTTCGATCGTCACATCGTTCAGGTCGGTGGCAAATATCTGGACAGGCACCTGCATATCCTTCGCCCGCATGTATTCCAGCAAATAAATAGCCATCGAACAGGCCTCTTCCCCTCCCGAGCAGGCTGGGATCCAGATGCGCACGGGGTCATCCGGCTTCCTGTCCCTCAGGATAAAAGGGAATATCTTTTTTGTCAATATCCTGCCCAGCAGCGGCTCCCTGAAAAAACCACCGGCGCCCGAGAGAAGGTCCTTGTACAGCAGATCGATCTCATGCGGATCGGCTTCCAGATGCTTTACATACATTTCCACATTGGGGATCCTGTTCAGGGTCATGCGACGTATGATCCGTCTGTTCACCGAAGACTGCTTATAGAGGGAAAAATCAACGCCATATTTGTCGGCCAGCAGCAGGTAGATCCTGCTGAGCTGCACCTTACTGTTATCGAGATGCCGGAGGATCGCGCCATTCCGGAAAGTGTAGCTCTTTAATGCTTCCAGCCGGCCGGCAATGGCCTCCGGAGAGAGCACAAAATCGATGAAGCCGGATTCTATGGCATATTGCGGCATGCCGCGGAAGGCCGCCGTATCGTCCTGGGCAAATGTGATGCCTCCTTCCGTCCGGATCGCTCTTACACCGGCGGTACCGTCTGCCCCTGTCCCTGACAGGATTATGGCGAATGCATTGTTCTTATATACCCCGGCGAGGGTGGTAAAAAAATGATCGATGAAATGATAGCCTTTTTCCGGCCGGAATACGGGCAGGT
>DASZVM010000732.1:0-3579 GCA_035547295.1 Puia sp.
CAATGCCCGCACGGAAGTATATGAGAACCTGCTGAAAGCGGGTGTGATCGATCCGACGAAGGTGACGCGTATCGCGTTGGAGAATGCCTCTTCCATTGCCGGTATGTTGCTGACCACCGAGTGTGTCATCGCCGACAAGCCGAAAAAGGAAGAAGGGAATATTCCCGGCGGCGCTCCCGGTATGGGAGGGATGGACTATTGATCATCCGAGCGAAAATGTCAAGGCCCGGCATTGGCCGGGTCTTTTTAATTTTATGGAAAAAATGGGGCTGTAAGGTGGGGGAAGCTGTGATCACAACAGGGGGCGCCCTCCCAGGCGATGTGAAGGTTACTTTTGTTTGTTTTGACGATGAGAATTATCGGATCTACAGATCACTGTTGGAGGAGGCTGCCGGCGAAAAATAAAACCGCCCTAAGAGTAAGGCGGTTTGTAATGCTATTTTTAACTCAACATGCTAATGTTGGCTAAGGCTTCTCACCCCCACATACCAGGGGGCTTTGGCTACTTCTATCAAGGGCCTGTACCCTAAACCTTATTCTTTAGACCTGTAAAGTATAATTTCTTATTGATTCCACCGTAGAATTATGTCTAGACATAAGGTTTTATTTGCATAAAACACTGAAAAGTAGAGGCATTCAGGGCATCTTCTTAGACGTTTATAAAGGGTAATATTGAATGGGCCAACGCGGGCAGATAGACAAAAAAGAGCTTACTCGCTCCCATACGGATAACTTATTATAAGAAATAAGTATTATTTTCACGGTACCATCACCTGGCGCTCAAAAACGGATCCGTGATCCGTTGTCGTTTATTATCCTCTCCCTCCGTCCACTCTTTAAGCCCAATCTATGAATAAGTTAAAAAAACTCTGGAACTCTCTTGTTTATGCGGGATCTGAAGGCCTGGCAGACCATGATCCCCGACGGGGTATTTGTATTGGCTTAAACCTCATGTGTCTTTGGATCGCCCTCATCAATGTCAGCATCGGGCTCGTCTTTTATCTATTGAGCGGAAAGCTTGCCGTTCTTCTGGGAAGCTATCTTGAAGCTGCGCTCATGGGGTCGTTGATATGGCTGAATCACCGCAGGATGTACAATGCCGTGAGCCTGGGATTCTATCTTATCATCAATGTGGCTACTTTTTATTTCAGCAGCATCCTGGGCAAGGCCATCGAAGCGCAGCTGATGATCGTCTTTTTAATAGGCAGCGTGCTCTTTATCTTTGAGAAGCTTCTGCTGAGGATATTGTGTATCACGGCCACCATCATCGTGCTCATCCTGCTGGAATTGAATTTTAAGTTCCAGTTCATCAGGTCCATCAGGGTTGAGGAGCCCCTGAGCGACATTATGCGATGGGGTGCGTATGCGGTCATCATCTTCCTTGTGATCCTTATTTTTTACCTGTATGCCAGGAATAACAGCCGCCTGCTGAACAGGCTGAAGCAATATTCGGGTCAGATGGAGGTCAACCTGGAAAAGGAAGAGCGGGAGAACAGGATGAAAACTGTATTTATCAGCAACGCCTATCATGAGGTCCGGGGCTCTTTTTTTGGGGTCTTTGTCATTATCCAGATACTCAGCGAAATGGAAGGCATAGAAAAATTGCAGGATTGGAAAAAGCTGATATGCAATCTCCGGTCGGCCTGTGAGAACCTGAAAATGGTGTTGAACAATATCCTGGAATATTCGAAATATTCATCCGGGATCCATGACCAGGTGTATCCGGAGCCCGTCAACCTCCGGTTGCTGATCGGCACCCTGGTGGATATCGGTCAGTATTCGGCATCGGAAAGGTTGGTGCACATCGATCTGTATGTATCCGGGGATATCCCCGAATATGTCGAGTGCGACCGGCTGAAAATTACGCAGATCGCTACCAATATCATCAGCAATGCAATAAAGTTCACCCGCAGGGAGACCAATATCCGGGTGAGGATCGAAAGGGAGGGCAATTACTGGAAGATCAACGTGGAGGATGCGGGAGAAGGGATGAACAGCGAAAAGATCGACCGGCTCTTTGAACAGCCGTTCGTAACGGAAAAGAGCAGCGATCAGAACAGGGAAGGAGTAGGGTTGGGATTGCATATCACCAGGCACCTGGTGGAAACGCTGAAAGGCAAAATAACGGTCAGTAGCAAAAAAGGGGAAGGAACCAGCGTTACTGTCTATATACCAATGGTTTCTCCCGTGGAGAAGATCACTCCCCGGATGGACCGGCTATTTGTTAATTCTTAGGGAACCCTATACGAAAACTTATATGTGCGGTGTAAGTAATTGTTTAAGTGTTAAATTCGAATACAAATCAAACCTTATCACTATGCACCTGTACACAATTCCGGGGCTGTATTGCCCATTCTCACCTGCCATCCATCCCGCTGTAAATGAAATCGAAACACATACTCAGCAATGGCTCCTGGATTTTAAGCTGATCAATTCCTATGAAATGCTCAACCTGTATAAGCAACAGCGATTTGCTTCGATGATCGCCCGGAGCTATCCATATGGGGATTATGTCGATCTCTGCACATGGTGTGACCTGAACACATTGCTGTTTATCGTAGACGATCAGCTGGACGAGCAGGACATTATAAAAGATAAGGAAGCTTTCCTGCGGTTGGAAAGCGATTTTTTGGAAGTGCTGCAATCCAACAGGAATTGTTCGCTGGAAAAGGATGGACCTGTCCTTACGGCCCTGAGCGATTTCTGGCGCCGGATGCTCCTGCGGTCAGGGAAGGTCTGGCAGGATAAGTTCATCCAGGGGATAAAGGATATGTTTGCCGGAGGCATGTGGCAATTCAAACATATCATGGATAACAGGACCCCCGATCTCGACGAATACATCGGCATCCGTCAGTACCTGGGTGCGGCCAACCTGGCCACGGATTCATTGGAAGTGACGGGAAAGATCAGTCTCGGGGAGGAAATATACAAGACGCCCCTGGTAACCAGACTGACGGAAATATGCAGGAACGCCATTTGTTTTGCCAATGACCTGTTCTCCCTCAGCAAGGAAGTAGCGCAGTCCAACGGAGCCGAATTCAACCTGGTGACCATCCTGAGACGAAAACATAATCTTACTATGGAAAGGGCTATCAGCGAGGCTGCCCGGGTTCATGATGCCACGGTGCATGAATTTATCGATCTGTCGGGGAAGGCATACAAATATGATAAAGAGACTAACTTTATGCTGCATAAGTATGTGCATGCTCTTGAGTACCTGATGAAAGGAAACATAGATTGGAGTACCAGGGAAACTACCCGGTACCCTCACATTTATCTGAATTGACATGGTAAAGCCGAATATATTGCTGGCAGACGATCACAGTATTACCCGGAGAGGGTTGAAGCTGCTGTTTGAATTATATTTCGGCTATCCCGAGATGGGAGAAGTATCCACCTGCGGCGAACTGATGAAAGAACTGTCCAAACGAACATATTCCCACCTGGTGCTGGATATTATCCTTTCCGACGGCAGCAGCCTGGAGGTGCTGCCTGCTATCCAGAAGCTTTATCCGGAATTGCGGATCATGATATTCTCCATGCAGCCTGCGGGGATCTATGCAAAGGCGCTGCGGCAGT
>DASZVM010000733.1:0-3606 GCA_035547295.1 Puia sp.
CCATAAAACCCACCACATTCCCCGCTTTTTTTAAGGCAAGCAGTATCCTTTCTTTCTGGTTGGGTTCCACGGCCGCAAAGATCATGGTACTGCCTGCCTGTCGGATCAGCGCTTCCGTGCTCATCTCCCTTATCTCAGGTCCTGTAAGGATCACGGGATCCGGAAGACCTGCCTGTCCGCTGATATGTTTTGCCACCAGGGAGTTATCGCCCGTTATGATCTTAACCGATATGCCCAGCCCGTGCAATGTCGCAAGGGTGGCGGGTATGCCGTCTTTCAATGGATCCGTCAATAGCAGCAGACCGGCAAATACCATCTCCTTCTCATCTTCTTTTTTCAGCTGGCCTTCCGGGGGACCGGGCCTCTTGTAAGCGACGGCAAGCACTCTGAAGCCTTCTTCGCTGTACCTGCTATATAACCCCAGCAGCGATGCCCGGACCTCTTCCATAGGCGCTAACCGCCCGTCCTCACCAGCTGCCTGGCTGCATACTTCGACCACCTGATCAAAAGCGCCCTTCGTGATCAACATCCTCTCGCCCTTATCCGCCACCAGGATGCTCAGCCGCCGCCGGATAAAATCATAAGGCAGCTCGTCCAGCTTGACTACACCGGTAATATCCGGGCTCGCAAAGTTTTTTATTGCCTGATCGATGGGATTGGAAAAGCCGGTCTCGAAGAAAGCATTGAGCCACGCCAGCCGGAAAACTTCCTTGTCAGGCCCATCCTGCGGATTGATGGCCTTGTGAAGCACGATCTCTCCGCGCGTGATAGTGCCTGTCTTGTCCGCACAAAGCACATTCATGCTCCCGAAGTTCTCGATGGCGGACAGGCGCCGGACGATCACCGATTGCTTTGCCATGCTGGTGGCCCCCCGTGCAAGGTTGATGCTGATGATGGCCGGCAGCAGCTGCGGGGTCAGACCCACGGCAATGGCCATGGAAAAAAGAAAGGAATCCAGCAGGGGCCTGTGAAGAAAGATATTGAAGGAAAATATGATGATCACCAGCAAGAGGGTGACTTCCATCAGCAGGTAGCCAAACCGCCGGATGCCTCTTTCAAATTCCGTTTCCGGCTGCAGACGGCGGAGATGCCGTGAAATGGACCCGAATTCCGTGTCGGCGCCTGTGTGGATAACGATGGCTTTTGCCGTACCGCTGATCACATGCGTACCCATGAACAGGATATTGTGCTTGTCGTGCAGACCGGCATTGGCAGATACCTGACCGCATTTTTTCTCCGCGGGGAAGGTCTCGCCCGTCAGCGAGGCTTCATTGGCATAAAGGTCCTTCGATTCCAGCAGGCGGCAATCCCCGGGCACCGTCTGGCCCGCATTCAGGAGAACGATGTCGCCCGGGACTACTTCCTCCAGGGGAATGCTGATCTCGGTACCCTCTCTTACTACCGGCACCTTTACCTGCACCAGCTGCAGCAGACGTTTCAGCGCCTGTGTGGCCCCGCGTTCCTGGAAAAACCCCAGCATAGCGCTGGCGAATATAATGACCAGGATGATAAGGGCGTCCGGCCTTTGTCCAAGGAAGAATGACAGGACCGATGCGCCTGTCAGTATCAGAATTACCGGGCTTTTGAATTGCCGGAGCAAAAGCAGCAGGCCGCTTGTATGGACAGTGGTTTTTAAAGCATTCGGACCGCCGGTCTTCAGCCTGCGTCCCGCCTCCTCCCGCCCAAGACCTTGCAGGCTGCAACGCAGCGTATCCAGCAGCAGCTGCTCAGGACAGCTCCAGTAATCCGTGATCTTTCCGCCGGCGGTTGCCACAAGGGTAGGGATTTAAGTATGCGCGATAAATATTGGCATCCCATGCTCTCGTATAACCTGCTCTGCAAAGCTTTTTTTCGCTGCATAAGAAAAGGATGATCTCCCGAATGCTCCCGTGATGAGCATGACCGATTGTTTTTCCCCTATCCAGCTGGCAAAATAATGGGCCGCCTTGAAATGAAGCTTGGAGAACCCCATGCTGCTGAAATGGAATTTCGAGAAGCTCTTCAGCTCATCGATATCCGGGATATGCTCGGTTGCCTCATCCTTCACATATACCATTTCCGTGGGGAGGTCAAGGTATTGGGGAAAGAGATAGCAGAATTGTTTTATGGCGAATACGCTGTCCTTGCTGCCGTCGTAGGCGATGACCAGGTGCTGGACAGGCTTATATTCTTCCGGGATCACCAATACAGGGCATTCCGCGGCATGCAGGGCTTCCTGGAGGTACATGTTAGGCTGTCTGGTCTCTCCGTCTTCACAGAACAGCTGCCCGCTGAGCACCGCAAGGTCTGAAAAGCGGCTGGCTTTTTCAAAGAGGTCCTTGTCCCACCGCTCGGTATTTTGATGGATATGATGTTTGATATGCCGTTCTGCGCATTCTTTGGCGAACAGCTCCTCATTTTTGCGGACGATCTCCTGTTCTTTTTCACGGAGACGCAAATAAGGTGCTACGATAGGTACATGGCTGACACTGGCCATCTGGCTGTAGTCAAGGGGACAAAAGAACAACCCTGTTACGCATACCGGCTCCTCCTGGTGGAGGGATTCAAGAAAGGAGAAAGCTCCCTTTGGATAATCTTCTCCCGTGCAAACAAATAATATCTTTTTCATGATAATAATGTTGGATAGTGTGGGATAAAGGTAATGTCGCGGCAAAAGGCAGGCCCTGACTTGCTTCGGGGATGGAGTTGACTTTTATCATGTGCGCCCGGCTTCCAGGTCATATGTTCCGTCCTGGCCAGGACTTAATTTAGTATAAAACAAACAACTTATGCGTACCATCGTAGCACCTGTCAATTTTACTTCGATTTCCGCCAATGCAGCACGTTATGCGGCGGATCTGGCCCTGGCTACACAAGCAGAGCTTCACTTATATTATGTGCTGCAATTACCTGTAACCGTTGCCGAATTCCCTGTCACCGACTATGTATTTGAGGGGATGCAGGAGGCTGGGGCCCAGGGTCTGGAGGAGCTGCAGAAGGAACTTATAAAAAGGACTTCAGGAAAAGTGAACATATTCACTCATATGGAAGTGGGTACGGTAGAAAATAAGATCGAGGAGTTCTGCGGGCATAAAAAGCCGTTTGTCGTGGTGATGGGAGCTTCCGGCGCCACATTGGAAAGGGCCCTGACAGGAGGGAATCTGGTAGCCGCCATCCGTCATCTGCCATATCCGCTGATCGTGGTTCCCGAGAACGCCGTATTCAGTCAGATCCATAAGATCGTGCTGGCATGCGATCTCAACGACATTTCCGGGGGGATACCTGTCAAACCTGCTTTTCTGAAAGAACTGAAGGATAATTTTGGCGCAAGCTTTGAAGTGCTTAACGTCAATACCCGCGGCCAGCAGCAGGAGACGGCAAATATCATGGAAGTGGACGCCTGGAAGGACTGCATACGGGAAACATTCCCTGAAGTACATTTTGTTCAGACCGACGACGTCGAGGAAGGTATCGGGAAATATCTGAACGAGCATCCGGCGGATATGCTGCTGGTGTTCCCCAAAAAGCACAATTTCTTCGAGTTCCATAAAAGCCATGCAAAAAAGCTTGCTTACAACAGCACGGTACCCATTATGAGCATTCATGCCTGAAATTTTTATCTGGTGC
>DASZVM010000734.1:0-4139 GCA_035547295.1 Puia sp.
GGCAGCATCCTCTACCCGCCTCATGACCCTGGGAATGACGTAGCCGTCCTGTTTATCGAAACCAGCGGCTGTCTCCCCATGTGCGGGCATGGCACCATCGGTACCATCACCATTGCGCTGGAAGAGGGCCTCATACAGCCCCGGCAACCCGGCATTGTCCGGATGGAAGTACCTGCCGGGTTGGTCCTCATCGAATACAAGCAGGAAGGAAAAAAAGTCCGATCTGTCAAGCTGACGAATGTGCCCGCTTATCTCGCTGCGGAAAATATAGAAGTGGAATGTCCCGACCTGGGCCTCCTGCGGGTGGATGTATCTTATGGCGGGAATTTTTACGCCATCGTAGATCTCCAGGAAAATTTTAAAGGACTTGAATATTACACTGCAGACCAATTGATTAGTTGGAGTAGAATAATGCGAAAAAGGATCAATGAGTCCCATCAGTTCGTTCATCCCGAGGATCCAACCATCCATAGCTGCACACATATTTTATGGACAGGGACGACCATTGATCAGGAGGCTACGGCACGGAATGCCGTCTTTTATGGGGATAAGGCCATTGACAGGAGCCCCTGTGGGACAGGGACTTCGGCGCGGATGGCCCAATGGTTTGCCAGGGGGCTGCTAAAGGAAGGAGATCGGTTCATCCATGAGAGTATCATCGGCAGCAGCTTTACAGGACGGGTGGAGAAGGCAACCACAGTGGCCGGCCGGCCGGCCATCATTCCCAGTATCGAGGGATGGGCAAAAATTTATGGATATAATACCATTACCATTGATCCCGAGGATGATCCTTATGCGTATGGATTTCAGGTGTTGTAAACAATCCTGCAGCCTTGTGTGTTTATATCCCTACTTTTACTTTTATGGATTGGACTCCGCATCATTTGCCATACCAGCAGACAGGCTATTTTTCAAAGATCATCACTGATTATCTGGACGGGGTTTCCGCACTGGCCCCCTTTTATGAGCATCCGGTTACGATGGAGGGGCTGAAAGCCTCCCTTGATGCCCGTAAAAAAGTTCCTGTCGACCGCAAGACATTGGTTACGGCGCTTGAAGATCAATATCAGGCGGTAGACCCTTCCCCCAAGGTCGTCTCCAATATCCGGCGCTTGCTGGAAGAGAACACCTTTACCATCGTTACGGCTCATCAGCCGGCCATTTTTACCGGTCCGCTCTATTTTATCTACAAGATCCTTCACGTCATCAAGTTGGCTGACCGGCTGAACCGGGAGTGGCCGGATAAACATTTCGTGCCAGTCTTTTATATGGGCAGCGAAGACGCGGACCTTGAAGAATTGGGTAACATTTACCTTAATGGAGAGAAACTGGTATGGGATACCAAACAGACAGGGGCTGTCGGCCGGATGAATACAAAGGGCCTTGATCAGCTGCTTCACAGGATCGAAGGGGAATTATCCGTTCAGCCGCATGGGGTCGGGCTGATGGAGAAGGTCCGGGAATTCTATCTGAAGAGCCCTGATATCCAAACAGCGACTTTTCGTCTGCTCCACTGGCTTTTTGCGTCATATGGATTGGTGGTGCTCATTCCCGATATGGCCAGTCTCAAGCGGCTGATGATCCCTGTTTTTGAGGATGACCTTTTTGGGCAGATACCCTGCAGGATCGTGGAAGGGACAATTGACCGTTTGTCTGAAAGGTATAAAGCGCAGGCCAATCCCAGACCCATCAATTTATTCTATCTGAAGGGCGATCTCCGGGGCAGGATAGAAAAGACAGGAGATGTCTACAAGGTGCATGAATCCAATCTTTCCTTTACACCGGAGGAGATAAAGAAAGAACTCTACGAACATCCCGAGCGTTTTAGCCCCAATGTGATCCTGCGGGGGCTTTTCCAGGAAACCATTTTACCCAATATAGCATTCATCGGCGGCGGAGGAGAAACTGCCTATTGGTTGGAACTGAAAGACCTTTTCCATCACTATAAACGTCCATTCCCTCTATTGGTACTCCGCAACTCCTTCCTCCTCATAAACCCTCTATGGGCCGAGCGGATCTCCAATGCAGGCTTGCAGGTCACCGGCCTTTTTCAGCCGGAGGAAGCGCTGATGAATGAACTGGTGCGTAAAGAGTCGCAGCAGCAGCTGAGCATGGAAAAGGAGATCGTGGAGGCGGAGCGTTATTATGGGTCGCTAAAGGAACGGGCACGTCCCGTAGACCCTACGCTGGTGCAGCATGTGGAAGCTTTGCAGGCAAAGGCATTGCATCCCCTGAAAGAGCTGGAGAAGAAATTGTTAAAGGCGGAGAAAAGAAAATTCGGGGACAGACAGCGTCAGATACGGACATTGCGATCGGCCTTGTTTCCCCGGAATGGGTTACAGGAGAGAACGGAGAACTTTATGTCCTGGTGGGCTTCCAACGGACCCGCATTTATCGCAGACATCTATCGCTACTCCCCCACGCTTGAGCAGGAGTTCGTGATATTGACCGAAGGTCATAAATAATCGGTGGATACAAGTTTCAATTGTTCATCAAAAGTATACATCCTGGGGTGCCCCGTAGGCAGGTCTACAGCGGCTATCTTATCTTCTCCGATGTGTTCCAGGTGCATCATGAGGGCGCGAAGGCTGTTGCCATGCGCCACGATCAGGATATTCTCTCCCTTTGTTAAGTAAGGCTCAATGTCCTTTGTATAGTACGGGATCACCCGGGCTGCGGTATCGGAGAGGCTCTCTCCGCCGGGAGGACGGACGGAATAGCTTCTTCGCCAGATGGCTACCTGCTGGTCGCCATATTTTTTTGCGGTCTCGGCTTTGTTGAGTCCCTGCAGCTGTCCATAGTTGCGTTCGTTAAGGGCTTTGTCACGGACGATGGGGAGGTTTTGCTGGTGTGTTTCTTCAAGGATAATGTCCAGGGTTTCGATGGCCCGTTTCAGCATGGAGGTGAAACAACGGGAGAAATGGATGTTGGTGAGCTTTTTTCCTGCTGACCTGGCTTCTTCGCGGCCCAGAGGGGTAAGGTCTACGTCGACTTCTCCGGTGAAGCGGTTTTCAAGATTCCAGGTGGATTGTCCGTGGCGAACGATGACGAGTAGTGGCATAGACCATAAAGTTAATAAATCATTCATTGCGGCCTGTCAGCATCGCCACCGGGAACTTTTTTAGCAGCCCATCCTGTTCCAGTCGGCCGCCCGACCCCTGAACCATATCTCCTGTAAAAATATTTACCCAGACAGCAGGCGCCCCCTCCGGCAGCTTGACGGATAAATTCTCCTGCGGAGCGGATGTCATCCGGATAAGGGGGACAACGATCAGCGCCCAATCTTTTTCATAGTGCCGGATAAATGCCAGGTGAGCTCCGGTAAGCTCGATAGGAATATATTCTCCCATACTGAAAACCTTCTGGCAGGTATTGCGATAAGCCAGTGTTTTATAGATCGTATGCATTTTTTCCGCCCCTTCTGAATTCCCTTCTTTCACCTGTCTTAGCAGAGCGCGGCGCAGATCATAATCCACAGGGCGGCGGTTATCCGGATCTACAAAGCTAAGGTCCTCACATTCGGCGCCCTGGTAGATATCGGGGATGCCGGGTGCGGTCAATTTGAGCAGCAGCTGCGAAAGGGAATAACGCATGCTTTCCTGCATACATCTTCGGGCAAAAGGTAGGAAATCGCTCATAAAAGACGACTCACCGGAGAGAAGCGCATCCACGAATGCATGACATTTCCGCTCATAATCCTCATCCGGCTTGTCCCAGTTAGTAGCCATCTTTGCTTCCCGCAAGGCTTTTGTAAGCATATCATGGAAGCGTGTGCGGAACTCATCCGTTACGGCCAGGTCAGCCGGAAAACCACCCAACAGGGATTGATAGATAAAATACTCGTCATTGGGCAGGGGCGCGGGCTTGCCCTTTCCTTCCCCGGCAAGAGCCTTGTTCATCTCCCTCCATTTAATGACAACGGCAATCCATTCTTCCGGGATGGAGCTGAGCCAGCAGAGACGGATGCGGCTGTCTTCCCCTCTTTTTGTATCATGGGTCGTGCCTGCGTTCAGGGAATGGGGCCAGGTATCCTGACGAAGGATCATCTTTTGATGGAATTCCGCGACGCTTATGCCTGCAACGGAAGGTGAATCTCCCACTTCATTACGGGCGATGAGGGGATTGTAATCATAGAACAC
>DASZVM010000735.1:0-7318 GCA_035547295.1 Puia sp.
ATTCCAAAGGCTGTCCTTCATTAAAGGGAAGTCTGTTTCCCTGTCCCCGATGAATAATCTCCCGCTTTTGAGGACTGCCAGGAAACTTAACCCCTGCTGCGGTTTGGCAGAATTGTCCGAAAATGTGTCTTTGACTGCCACACCGTTTTGATAGACGATCCCCAAAGGAATATTTGTCGTTGTATTGAAGAAATCCCCATTGGTCCCGGCCATCACTCTTCGATAAGGAGCATCCAGGTAGGACGCCATATCTGCCACCGTCTGCAGGGTCCCTACTACGGGCAGGTTGAAAGCCGTGGCGGCTCTCAGGGACAGGTTGGGCTTGCTCAGGTCCGCATGCAGAATAAAAGCTCTTGTGGTAAGCCCTTGCCTGTTATAATAGTTCACATCGGTTTCAGTGATCCCATCATACACCTGAAAGGTGGTATCTGAGAATACTTTTACGATAACATTGCTGCTATCCACTATTTTTTGTGTAATTGCCGAGTACCTGGGTTTGATCTCAGGCTTATTCGAAGAGTCCTTACGACAGCTTAAAATGCTGATCGGGATCAAAAGGCATAAAAAATTCATCGGCATATTGTTTAGTTTCATGAGAACCATCTTTTGTATTAAGTGTAAAGCTTTTATTAGTACCCTGGATTCTGCGTCAATAAATTATTCAGGACCAGCTCGTCCTCGGGTATGGGGAATTTCAATTGCGTTTCGCTCAGACCTAAGACAGACTGGGCTTTGCCCCAGCGAATCAGGTCGAACCACCTGAATCCTTCCGCCAACAGCTCTTTGCGGCGTTCCAGCATTACTGCATCCTGGTAATCGGTGTCGTCAGCCGGTGATATATCAGGCAGACCTCTGACCCCTCTCAGCTCGTTCAGCCTGCTCAACCCGGCCGATCCCCGCGCTTCCGCGCTGATGAGATACATTTCTCCCAGGCGTGAAACAATGATCGGGTCTGTTCCTGACTGCCCGCTGGGGTATTTATTGATGATCGGGTCGGTCCCGACAACGCTTATAGAGATGTCCTTCCGTAGATCAGCATCCTCGTACAGGCTCATGACATCGCCGGCCGGGGCATAGACATAGCTTCCTTTATTCGGCTGGGCATAGGTGTAGAACAGGGTGCTGATATTGATATTCGACTCTACCGTAGTGTTGAGAAAAGCGAATATCTCCTCCTGGTTTTGCTGGCCTCTGAAGATCTTATTATAGGAGTCAAGGTGAAAATTGCCGCTATTGATGACCTCTTCGGCCCACTTTGCGGCATCGCTGTTCTTTCCCTGAGAAAGCTCTACCCGGGCCATAAGCGCTTTTGCGGCGTCTTTTGAAACATAATAGTAATTGGAAAAGTCCGGGGCATCGGTGATGGCGGCATTCAATTCGGACTCTATGAATGCCCATACATCTGCCTGCGGCGACCTGGCAAGCTTATCCGCGGTATTTTGTTTTAACAATGGCACGTCACCCCATCTGGTCACAAGATTGTAATAGAGGTAAGCCCTGAAAAAATGAGCGATGCCTTCGATCTCTTTTATCCGGCCGGTGGTATTTCCAGTACCCGTGGCTTCCAGCAATTCATTTACCTGGTACAGGGCTTTATAATAACCGGCCCAGGGACTGCTTATCAAAGACTGCTCGGGCCTCATGATACTGTTGATCAGCACCAGCGGACCGCCCGTGCCCCTGGCGGTAATGAGGTTCCCGCCTGCCATGTCATACATGATATATGCTTGCGCTCCCGGAGCGTTCTGGACAACGCTGTACACGCCCGTCAAAAGCAGCTCCATGTCGCCGGAGCTCAGGTTGGAGGAAGACGCTGCAGAGTGGGGGTATATATTAAGCTGTTTTGAGCAGGAGGAAAAGAGCAAAGCCAATGAAAGGGTCGGCATTATCAATCTATTATTCATAATAGTGTTCTTTTTATATTTAAAATGTCAGGTTCAATCCTCCCATTATTATCCGGGATTGCGGCATGACAAGATTGTCATCACCCATAAATTTTGGATCAAGATTGTCATTTACCTCCGGGTCGATGCCCGAATACCTGGTAAGCAGGCACAGGTTGTCGGCTTGCAGGTAGACCCTTAGCCTTTTTAGTTTCATGCGTTGCACCAGCTTATCCGGTAATGAATATCCAAGACTTAAATTCCTGCATCTGATGTATGATCCGTCTTCGAGATACCTGGAGGAATTTTGGGTATTATAAGTGCTTCCATAGATTGCCCGGGGGACGGTGTTGCTGGTGCCGGGCCCTATCCACCTGCTGTTTACCTCATTATCCAGGTTGGGGAAAAATGTGCCTCCCAGACGTGTGACATTTATCCTCCATGCGGCATAGATATCATTGCCATAAGAGTAGGTGAACGAGAAGTTGAGGTCGAACCCCCGGTAGCTGATGCTGTTGTTCCAGCCGCCGAAATATCTTGGGTTAGCCGTGCCGACTATCTGTCTGTCATTTACGTCAATGAGTCCGTCTTTATTTACATCCTGGTAGATCACATCGCCTGCTCTCACACCGGTATTATATAATGATGCAGGCACCTGGTCGTCGCTTTGGTATATACCCAATTGTTTATACACATAAAAGCTGCCGACCTGCTTTCCCACCTGTAATACCTTATTTCCTCCAACCAATATCGGGTCATTGCCTATCAGCGATATCAGCTTGTTCCTGGTGAATGAGATATTAAGATCAGAGACCCAATGGATGCGTCCAAAGTCATAGTTCGAGCCAAGGGTAAATTCATATCCCCTGTTGTTCATAGACCCTATATTGGACGTAATGGTGGTAAACCCCGATGTTGCCATTGTCGGCAGGTCATACAAAAGGTTCTTCGTTCTTTTTACAAAGTAATCTGCAACAAGGGTGATGTGGTTGTTGAACAGACCCAGATCAAAACCAAAATCTGTTTGTCTTGCCGACTCCCATGTAAGGTTGGGATTCCCGGGATTGGTGACCGACAGACCGCTGCCCGCATTATAATTATATCCTCCGCCTGTCAGTGCCTGGTAAGCATAATTGCCGATGCCCTCCTGGTTCCCTGTCAGTCCATAACTTACCCGCCACTTTAAAGAGGTGGATCTCAGGGGCCAAAACGGCTCTTTTGACATTTCCCAGCCACCGGATACCGAGGGAAAATACCCCCACCTGTGATCAGGGGCAAAACGGGAGGAGCCATCCGTTCTGAATGACACGGACAACAGGTACTTATCGTCATAGCTTACATTGGCCCTGCTGAAGTAGGATTCTATGGAGTTTTCAGAAATACCGGAGGAAGCAGCCAGGATAATGGATGCCACCGAATTCACGTCAAAGGACGGAGAGGGGAACCCGTTGCCATCGGTGAGATTGCTCTTGGTTACAAATTTCTGATAAGAGTGTCCTCCCAGCAGCGATATGTTCAATCTGTCGATCTGTTTATCATAATTGAGCGTATTCTCAAAAAGCAGGTTCGTATTCATCCTTGTCTGATCCGTGAGCCTGCCCGTGCCCAGCCCATAGGGGTGGTCCTGGTTATAATAAACATAATCATGCGTATAGTCCACATCTGTACCCAACGAATTCTTTAAGACCAGCCCCTTTAATATGCTTATGTCCACGTGGAAGTTTCCCAGCATCCTGTAGTCTTCCAGATATACCTTTTCTTCATTCAGGATCTGGACAGCATTGTTCCTCAGCAGCTCCGAGGTGCCGCCAATATAGTAGGAGCCATCCGGCTTATATGGTCTGTCAAACGGACGTTGCTCCAGGCTGCGGGCAAGGGGAGTGGAACCGAGGTTTGCCCCGGGCACGCGGTTGTTCCTGGAAAAACTGAAATTCGTATTTGCACCGATATTCAGCCAGGGAAAAACTTCCTGGGTAATATTGATCTTGCCGGTGTATTTTTTCAGGCTGTTCGTTTTAATAGTTCCCTCCTGATCCAGGTAACCAACGGAAACAAAGTAGGTGCTTTTCGCACTGCCCCCGCTGAGAGATAAATTGACGTTATCGATCTTTGCATTCTTATTTAGAATAGCCCTCGTCCAGTCAAAGTCCGGGAGACCCGGATAGGGATTACGGATATAATCCACGAAGTTCCCCTTACCGGGCGCATATCCGTTTTGGAGATTGTAATTGTCAATCGCTTCATTGATCACCTGTACATAGGAAGCAGAGTTGTCGATCTTTAACGTCTTCAGATAAGGTACATTGGCAACACCGGAATAGGCATTAAAATCCAACCGGCTTTTATTTTTCTGCCCCGATTTGGTTTTTATCAGGACTACGCCGTTGGTGGCCCTGGAGCCATATATCGATGCAGATGCCGCATCTTTCAAGACTGTTATGGATTCTATGTCGTTTGGGTTCAGCTCGGTGAGGGAGCTCATATCTTCCCCGAAATTCCCTAATGCGCCATTGGTCAGCTTGATCGGTATGCCATCGATGACATATAAGGGATCGTTGCTTGCGCTGAGGGACCCTATCCCCCGGATGTTGACCCTGTTGGCCGCCCCGGGATTTCCCGAGCCGGCGTCCATCAATACTCCCGCCATTTTGCCCTGCATCATTTGATCAGGCGCCAACACCGGCCTGCTGTCATACTCAGTCGGCTTGTAAATGCTCATCGAGCTGGATACATCCGTCTTTTTCTGCGTTCCATAGGCGATGACCACGACGTCGTTCAGCGCTTTTACAGTTGGGTAGAGGCGGATCATTACCGTATTCGTTTTTCCCCCAAGGATCTTGAATCCCTGGACTTTTCCCGTCTTATAACCTACATAGCTCGCTTCAAAGTCATATGTCTTTCCGGCCGTCACGTCTGTAAAAGTGAACCTCCCCGAGCTGTCGGTCGAAGTCATATATGTTCTTCCCGCGTCATTGGGGATCAGCCGGACACTTGCCCCGTGCAGCGCATAGCCGCTGTCATTGATCACATAGCCTTTGATGATGGGTCTATTGATGTTTTGCGCATTTGCTCCGCAGATGAGCAGTTGTAAAAAGACTGACAAAAAAGACCCCAAAATGAAATTTCCGTATCTCATAAAATTGCAGTTCTTTAAGGCATAAAATCCCTTCATCACTAATTAATAGTGTTGTCAATTTTCAGCCTTGCATTAAATGTTCTAATTGATTTTTTCTACCTTGAACCCTGAGGGTGTTTTTGTGATTCTTAAACCATTTAAGTTCGCTATCATGTTCAATACAAGTGCCGGGGGGTCTGAAGGCCGCACTGTTCCCGTAAAGCGCATGCCATTCAGCTCACTTGGATCATAATCGATAGCTATATCAAAGCCTGTTCTCAGTCTGTTCAATACATTGTCCAGCGGAGCGTTCCTGAAGTTCCAGGAATTACTGCTGTCTATGCTGGTAAAGTCATTCTGATCTTCTGAAGCCACGGATGTCTGGTTGTCTTTTGTATCCTGTCGGTCCACTCTGACGGTTGACCTGAGCCCATCGTATAGCATGGTCTCTCCGGGCGCCAGGAAGAGGTCTTTCCGCCATCCGGGTAACACATTATGCTCTTTCTTCAGCCATACCTTGCCTGTGTATAGTTTTACTTCTATCCTGTTGTTTTGGTTTACAACGGAAAAGCTGGTTCCCAGAACCGTTGTCGATACCATTCCTGTGTACACGGTAAATGTTTTTTCTCTGTTTTTTCCAACCTCGAAGAATGCCTTCCCTTCGAGGGATATATCTCTTTTGCTTACTGCTGCGACGTCCCTGAAATATCGAAGCCTGGAATTCGGAAATAATATTACCCGGGAACCGTCCGAGAGGATAAGTTTAACGGCTTTACCACTGTTATTTGTGGTGTCAAGGGTATTGTTGCCGGCAACCGTCATCGGCGTGTTTATCTTGCTTACCTGAGATTGTTTGTCTTGTGTCTCCTGATGCCCCCACCATAGATAGCCTCCAAAGCATATCAACAATACTGCCGCAACTGCCGTCCACCTGATATATGCGCGATAGAGCATGTGACGACGGGGCCGTACGGCATCCATGACGGCGCTGTGAATTTCCTCTTTTATGCCCGGCGCAAGGGGGGCAGCCCCATCGGCTTCATCCCATTCTTCACGCATCTCGTTATACAATGAAGAGCTTTCCGGATGCTCTTTCAGGTGTTTTGCGATCTTACGGGCCTGATCAGGAGGCAATTCGTTCCTTAAAAACTTCCTTAGGTCGTCATCAGATATCAGATGCATCTATAATTTCTGATTAGGTGTGTTTCTAAATTATATACAATGGTAATTCCCAACTCCCCCTACTGCCTGCTATCTTTTTTTTATAAAATTTGCTATCAGCGGGTAAGGATATAGATGAGGAGGATGGTCAGAGACTGGGGGAAACGTTCCTTTAGTTTATGTACTGCCTTGGTCACGTGGTTTTCCACTGTCTTGCTGGAAATGGAGAGGATACGGGCTATTTCCTTATTGGAGTATCCTTCCAGCAGTTTGAGCTCCAGGATCCTTTTTTTCACGGGGGGCAGCGTATTGATGGCTTCCGATATACGATCTTTTAGCTCAAAGGAGATGGAATGTTCCTGGGTGGATTGCTCTTTGTTGTTCTCGCCGGCTAAGGTCTTTTTAAAACCGGCTTCTTTGCCGGCTTTTTTCAGGTGGTTCAGGAAGGTGTGATAAGCGATAATGAAAAGTTGCTTATCGATTGAATGGGAGGTGGACAGGGTGTGCCTGGCATTCCAGAGGCGGATAAAGCATTGCTGGGTCAGATCTTTGGCGGTATCGTGGATGGGGATCCTTTTAAGGTAGAAGCGGAAGACCTTTGGGTAATAGGTTTCAAAAACCTCTTCAAATGCAAGGTGGTCACCATTTTTTAAAGATTTCAGTAAATCCATCTCACTTTTTGGTTTGGGAGAGTGCGGAGTGATTTTGAATGGGAAAGTATTTAATAAAATCGAGTAAAGGCTGATTCGGTGGGGAAATTAATGGAAAAATAAAGTTGACGCAAAAGGGCGCTCCCCGTGTTTTTATAAAAAATGAAATTTTCTTGGGCCGCAAGGGTATCTTTTCTTATATTTGCAGCCCCGAATGAGGAACTGCTGCTTGCAGATCGTTCACATTCAAGAGGATGCCCAGGTGGCGAAATTGGTAGACGCACTGTTTTCAGGTAGCAGCGCCGTAAGGTGTGCTGGTTCGAATCCAGTCCTGGGCACATCAAAAGCCTTGTAAAGTGTTAGCTTACAAGGCTTTTTTATTCTCCTTGTGTCAAAAAAGTGTCGCTTTTTCTCGCTTTCTACCACTATTCTTGACACACATTTGACACACAAAATGACACACGAAATTCAATGCTGCCGACGAGGTTTCCACTCTCACAAAACAGTTG
>DASZVM010000736.1:0-3239 GCA_035547295.1 Puia sp.
CCTGGCTTATTGACGACGATATCAATGTTGAGTTCGCACCGGGAAAAAGAACCGGGTGCTTTCGCTTCCGGTTCCCTGCCGGTGAGGATAACGCGCTTCTCTTCGACACGTATAATGACGGCGAGGCTGAATGGCATTTCCTCTCTCCACAGGAGATCACAGGCATGGAAACCTACCATGGAGATATAAAGGTCTATATGTCCGGGGTCTTCAGCGTTGCCGGCACATCCGGCACACAGGACAATAAAAAAGCGTATATACGCTTCCCTTCAGGAGCACGTACGGTAGAATTCAGATACGCCATCAGCTATATCAGCCCTCAGCAGGCAAAGAGAACTTTTGACGAAGAGATAAAAGGAAAGAGTTTTTCCCAATTGTCCGATGCCGGTAAAAAGATATGGACATCGACCATGTCCAAAATAAAAGTGGAGGGCGGTACGGAAAAACAAAAACGAGCCTTCTATACAGCCCTGTACAGATGCTACGAGCGGATGGTGGACATTACAGAGGACTCATTCTATTACAGTGGTTTCGACAAAAAGGTACATAAGGATCCCCGGCCATTCTACGTCGATGACTGGTCCTGGGACACCTATCTTGCGCTCCATCCCCTGCGCACGATACTTGAACCTTCACGTGAGGAAGATATGCTGCAATCTTATGTCCGGATGTATGAACAGAGTGGCTGGATGCCGACCTTTCCCGTGCTGTTCGGCGATCACGCCTGCATGAACGGGTTCCATTCCTCCGTCGCGTTCCTGGATGCTTATCGTAAAGGATTGAAGAATTTCGATATCGGCAAAGCATACGAGGGAATGAGAAAGAATTCCACCGATGCGACCCTCCTTCCCTGGCGCAACGGCAGCAAGACCCCGCTGGATGATTTCTACCAGGAGAAAGGATACTTTCCCGCCTTGCATCCCGGCGAAAAAGAGACGGTTGACCAGGTACACCCCTTTGAGCGGCGGCAGGCTGTTGCCGTTACCCTGGGTGCAAGCTATGATGACTGGGCACTGGCCCAGCTGGCAAAGGACCTCGGAAAAAATGCCGACTATGATTCTTTTGCAAAAAAAGCGCAGAACTACCGCAACCTTTGGGATCCGCAGCGAAAATTTTTCATGCCAAAAGATTCAGATGGGAAATGGATCGATATAGACCCGAAATTTGACGGCGGCCCCGGTGGACGGGATTATTATGATGAGAACAATGGCTGGACCTATTTATGGCAGGTGCAGGAAGACATCCCCGGGCTTATTGGATTGATGGGCGGCAAAAAGAGCTTCGAGGATAGGCTGGATCAGCTGTTCCGGGAAGGGCTCGACCGCGGCCGGCATGAGTTCTGGTATAAATTTCCCGACGCTACTGCCCTCACCGGTCAATATTCGATGGGTAATGAACCCAGCTTCCATATCCCATACCTGTATAATTTCACCGCCTCGCCCTGGAAAACGCAGAGCCGTATCCGCTTCCTCCTGGATACATGGTTCAGGGACGATGTCTTTAGCATCCCCGGCGATGAAGATGGCGGTGGTATGTCGGCATTTGTGGTATTCTCTTCCATGGGTTTCTATCCTGTAACGCCCGGCCGTCCTGTTTATACCATAGGCAGCCCTGTCTTCAACCACGTCACCATTGACCTTCCCGGGGGCAAGCACTTCACCGTCATCGCACATAACAGCTCTGCGGTGAATAAATATATTCAACAGGCCAGGTTCAACGGGAAGGTCCTCAATACTCCCTGGTTCACGCACAAACAGCTGATGGATGGCGGTATTTTAGAGCTGACCATGGGACCCAAACCCAATAAGTCCTGGGGTATCGGTGACACACATCCGCGTGACTATCGCTTCGATAAGACCATATCCAGGCCCGTGCTGGAGAATTACCTTTCCCGTGCTGTCTCCATGGAAGGACTGCTCAATGGCAGAGGCGATCTGCATGACAACATCCGTATGTTGAACAACACCGGCGCAAAATTCATCGGACGTAGTATCTGTCTCTGGGGACATGAGGATAGCCTGTTGCGGAACTTCGAAAGGGCCCGTAGACAGGTACCGGAAGTGTTGAAAGACGATCCGGACAGGATATTGGAAGCATGCATCTTCGAGATCGTCACCAGCAAGGTAGACCAGGTACCCGTACCTGACTGGGCGTTCAAGGCCATGGGTATGCCCATGGAAAAAAGGAATTTCCGTTATGAAGATATGCTTTATGTGGACGGACGCCGCCGCGATCAATGGGGGAAAGGAGCTTCCGTCCCCGATGTCAGCCGGCCTGAAACACGGCTATGGTTTTATTTTCTTGCCGCCAGCTACATCGATCTGGGATTCGAAGCGATCCATTATGGACAGGTGGAGCTTATGAACGGCAATGACAAGGACCTGGCCTGGTGGTCCTCCGTTTTTGCCAAAGCCCGCGCTTATGCGGCAAAACACGCCCGACGCCATATGCTGCTTTGCGATGCCCATGTCCCCGGTGGTGGATTGAAGAGGGGCGATAGCCTTCTGCTCGATTTCCATGCCTTTCCCCTTAGGATAAAGGAGGTCCCCGATAAGCCTGAGGAAGGGATCCTGGAGCTGGGTTTTTCCGATGGACTTTATCTCCGCAGTAAAGGTGGTATTACCCCCAGCGGATGGAAATGCGAGCACCTGCCTTATCTTGTGGAGCTGGATAACTATGGCGTTAGTGATCATCCCGGCCAGGCCCGGCCAGGTAAGGGCGGTTTCATATGGATATGGGGATACGACGAAATATCCTGGTTTGCACATCAGCCAAAAGAGTACCGCAGCAGGTGGCTGCATTATGCGCATGATTGGGTTCGTAAGATCGACCCCAACGGACATCTTCAGATGCCGGGTAGCCGCACAAGACGCTCCCCCTTGGATAAGAAGAGCTGGTACTATGCCAATATCCCAAGCGCGGCTACACCCGACGGTCTTGGAGACGAAGAGACCATCCGGGAGATCTGGATGTCGGATGACGACGATACGGGAAAATGAGCTATTTTTACGCTCAGCTTATGAGGTATATCTATTGCATCATAATTTCTCTATTCTCAACGGTTAGCGCTTTTGCCCAATCTTATGGTTTGATGTTCAATAGCCATGAGGTTGTCCAGGAAAAAAGGACCTGCCTGGACCTTACCCCGGATGATTCATTGTGCTTTAAAAAGGAATTTGACCTGAGCTTCGATATCCGCTTCATTCCCGGCCGTGCGATCTACTTCGGCTATGTGGTAC
>DASZVM010000737.1:0-3720 GCA_035547295.1 Puia sp.
GTAAAGTCCCAGCGTGCCGGCCATGCCGCCCGCGGCCAGCAGCGCGCCCAGCCAGCGGCCGCCCACCAGGGCGCCAAGCACAGGCCATTTGCCATTATCCAACGTTTCAGCGCCGATGCCGCTGCGATGCACAGCCAGCGCTGCCAGGATATAAACGGCAACTATGAGAACGAAAGCAAGACAGATAGATAAGAAATAAGACCGGGCCGGCCGTTGGACCTCTCCCGCATAGGTGGTGGCATTATCCCAGCCGATGAAATTCCACATTACGGTATAAAGCCCCATGGCGATGGGAGAAAACCCAAGACCATGCAGCGAGGGAGCAGGGATAGTACCAGTAGAGCTATGGTGCATCAACAGGACAATAAATAAGACCACAAAAGGCACGAGCACTACAATGCCCAAAAAAACAGACGTTCTTCCCACCGGCACGATACCTAAAATATTCAACAGCGCGGATGACCAGATGACCGCAAGACAGATGGGCACCTTATAGACGGCTATCGCAGGAAAGAAAAAGACGGCATACCCTATAAACAAAACGGGATAAATGGCCAGATCGATAAACGTATACAACCATGTCCACCATCCTTCATAAAAAGCCCATCGTATACCCAATGCCCGTTTGACCCACTGGTAATAGCCGCCGGTGACCGGCATAAGACTGTTCAGCTCCAGCACGGTGAGGATCGTAGGCACGTCCCATAATAAAGGCGTCACCAGCAACAACAGCAGCGCGCCCTGGTTGCCGACATAAGTAAACAACGATTCCAGCCCGTAAGGGCCACCGGAGACAGTCAGAAAAATAATAGCAGCCAACTGCAGGGGACGAAGTTGTCGCATGAGGCCTAAAAATACGATGAAAAATAAATTTTTAAGTGAATGAACATTCATTTATATTTGCGGCATGGAAGCTAAAACACACTGGTCATGGGGTCAACACTTATATTTGCATTCATGAGGACGAGGGATGAAAATAAAATAGAGTCTATTTACAGAGAGGCATTGAAAATGCTTGTCAATGAAGGTTTTGACGGTTTCAGTATACAAAAGCTGGCAAAAGAGGCAGGTGTGTCCCCGGCCACGATCTACATTTATTTCAAGGACAAGGAAGACCTGCTGCTACAGCTGCATAAACGGGAGCTGGACAAGTATTTCGACTATGGGATGAAGGATTTCGATCCTGAAAGCGACTTTGCCACCGGCCTGGCCCATCAATGGAAAAGAAGGGCGGAATATGTCATTCTGCACTCGGACGAGGCCCATTTTATGGAGCACTTTACTTTTACGCCGCTGCTGCCAAAGTCAAACAAGATGCGGGACCCCCGTTTTACCGACATGATGAAGCGGTTCGTCCTGAAGGCAATTCAAAATAAAGAGCTGGTTACCATGCCTTTCGAAGTATATTGGTCTGTAGCCTTTGCCCCTTTGTACAACCTGGTCAGATTTCATAAAGCCGGCATGAGCCTCACGGGGGAACCCTTCCAGCTGACGGATGAAATGCTGATGCAGACCTTGTCCCTGGTGCTGAAAGCGCTAAAGCCCGGCGAAGATGAACCGGTGCCCGACATCAACTGTCTGGGCTGGGCTACAAAGTATCTCCCCAATAAATAATTTTTTTGCCAAAATAACTAAACGAACATTCATTTACTATGAACGCACCAACTGTCAAAAAACCTGTCTTTACGCGATACCAGGTACTCATGATCGTCCTGATCGCGTTGCTGCAATTCACGGTCATCCTCGATTTTATGGTCATGGCGCCCCTGGGCGCCCTGCTGATACGCATCCTGCGCATCAGCCCTTCCCAATTCGGATGGGTGGTGTCGGTGTATGCTTTCAGCGCGGGCATTTCGGGGATACTGGCCGCAGGATTTGCCGACAAGTTCGACAGAAAGAAAATGCTGCTGGTCTTTTACACGGGCTTTATCGCCGGCACTTTTCTATGCGGGATCGCCCCGGACTATACCTCCCTGCTCATCGCCCGTATGATCACGGGGCTGTTCGGCGGGGTCATGTTCTCTATCAATATGGCCATCGTGGCCGATCTCTTTGCCCTGGAAGTACGGGGACGCGTAATGGGCTACGTGCAGACAGCCTTTGCCGCCAGCCAGGCAGCGGGCATACCGGTGGGGATATTCTTTGCCACCCGTTATGGCTGGCACATGCCCTTCCTCATTATCGTGGGGCTCTGTCTGTTCACCTATATAGGCATTGTCCGGTGGATGCAGCCGGTGAACGCGCATCTGAAAGAGCGGGCCGCACAAAAGCCCCTGCTCCATCTGGCACGGACGGCCAGCCGGAAGAATTATATGGTAGCCTTTCTTTCAACGGTATTCCTCTCTACAGGCGGCTTCCTCATGATGCCTTATTCCAGCGCCTTTCTTGTGAGGAACGTGGGTGTGCGGGAAGAGATGCTGACGGTGGTGTTCTTTGTGGCGGGCTGCGCGGGTCTTTTTACAGGGCCGCTTATCGGCAAGTGGAGCGACAAGCTGGGTAAATACAAAGTATTCATCGGGGGCAGCATCCTGGCAACCATCATGGTAGTGGTCATCACGCATCTTTCCATTACGCCCCTTTGGCTGGTGCTGGTGCTCAACACGCTGATGTATACAGCGGTCATGTCCCGGATGATCCCTACGCAGGCGTTGATATCGGGCGTACCGGAAATGAAGGACCGGGGTGCATTTATGAGCATCAACTCCTCTATCCAGCAGCTGGGCGGGGGCATCGCCTCCATCGTCGGGGGATGGATCATCGGTCAGGATGCCGCAGGCCGATTGGTACATTACGATACGCTGGGATATGTCACCATCGGGGCCTTTATGATCTGTATCGTGCTGATGTATTTTGTGAATGAGCTTTTGTCGGTAAGGAAGTCCTCTCCCGCAGCGCCTCCGGAAAGGGTCGCAGTGGAGGTATAGGGCCTGTTATATACAGGGACAAATGGCGAGATCACGTGGAGGAAAGAAGGTACCCGGCAGGTCCGACCGGCGGCATCTTCAAAAATCCTACAGAATTGATACGCATCTTGCGGTACTAATCTAACATCCATTGGAACAGCAAATTCCAACCAAGAATAAGATCAGTCCGGAGAAACATATCAAGGTGGAAGCCTTCCGCAAAGGTGTGCTCGTCACTCCACCCCATAAGCACAAACAGTATTTCGAGATCGTGTACCTCTCCAACGGCAGCGGACAGCATTGGATCGATGGGCACTGCTATGAAATAAAACCGCCGGTGTTCTTTTTTATCAACCGGGAACAGGTGCATTACTGGGAACTGAAGAACGACCCGGATGGCTATGTCATCATCCTTAAGAACTCTTTTCTCCAGCAAAGCCGTGACGAGTCGTTAAAACAGCTGCTGCACCTCATCTGGCACGCCAACTGTCTTTATCTCGATAACGCGGATGACGTGGCAGCCCTTTTTCCCCTCCTGGTGACGCTTGCCGGCTCTCCTTCCCCCTATGAGCACCATGGCATCGACGGCCTGCTCAAAAGCCTCATAGCGCTTTTACTTGAAAAAGGCCGTCATACTTTTCTCCATGCGGGCGTACAAACACAGCTGTATGCCCGTCTTATCGACCTGCTGCTCACCCGTCCGAACATACAGCGGAAGGTCGGGGTGCTGGCAGAACAGCTGAACACGACCCCTCAAAACCTCAATGCGGCCTGCCGCAAGGCGGTATTCCTCAGCGCCAGCGAGGTCATAGACCAG
>DASZVM010000738.1:0-6849 GCA_035547295.1 Puia sp.
TGACGGCGCTTCAGGGTTCGATGCCTGCTGCAGGAGAAGAGACGGGATATGCATCGGCGGGTCTCGATGACGGCAAATGGCCGCACATGAAGGTCCCCGGGACATGGGAGAATGCCGGTCTTGGCCTGGATGGGCTCGATGGCGTGGTCTGGTTCAGAAAGACCATCGATATTTCGGATGCGGACGCGGGGAAAGCCGCCGTGTTGGACCTTGGGCCGGTGGACGATGCGGACGAAACGTATGTAAATGGCGTAAAGGTCGGCGCCATCAGCAGTTACACCGAACCTCGTCATTATACCATACCCGCCGGTGTGTTGAAAGCAGGCAGGAATGTGATCGCTGTCCGTGTACTGGACACCGGAGGCGGAGGGGGCATGCATGGTTTGCCGGAAGAGATGAAGCTCAGCATCGCCGGTCATGAGCTTCCCCTGGCAGGTGACTGGTCATTCCGTGTGGCCGACATTACGATGGATGTGGCCATGGGGCCGAATAGCGCCCCTACCTTGCTTTTTAATGCGATGGTCAACCCTTTGATCCCCTATACCATCAGGGGAGCTATCTGGTACCAGGGAGAGACGAATGCAGGACGGGCGTATCAATACAGGAAAGCATTCCCCCTGATGATCACCGACTGGCGCAGCCGCTGGAAGGAAGGGGATTTCCCTTTTTATTTTGTGCAGCTGTCCAGCTGGAATGCCAACAACGGGAACAGTCAGCGTGGCAGCACCTGGGCCGAATTGCGGGAGGCGCAGGCAATGACCCTGTCTTTGCCCAACACGGGAATGGCGGTGACGACGGATATAGGGAATGCCACGAACATACATCCAAAGGATAAGCAGGATGTGGGCAAGCGGCTGGCATACATTGCTCTTAATAACGTATATGGGCAGACGATGGAATACAGCGGCCCTGTTTACAGGTCCATGCGGAAAGAGGGGAATAAGATCATCCTTCAATTTGATCACACCGGCAGCGGTCTCAGCACGCCGGACCCTTATTTGTATCTGCGGGGCTTTGAAGTGGCTGGAGGGGATCACCAATGGCATTATGCGAAAGCTTCTATCGAAGGCAATACGGTAGAGGTATGGCAGAGCGGGGTGGCAAACCCTGTGGCTGTGCGTTACGGGTGGTCGGATTATGCAGGAGAGGCGAACCTGTTTAACAAGGAGGGATTGCCCGCAGCGCCATTCCGGACGGATCAGTGGAAAGGGGTGACGGAGGAAGTGAAGTATGCGGTAGGAAAATAAATTTTGGCGGGAATTGGATTTCGATGCCTGTGGCCTGCTGTAATCGCCAGTGCTGCTCACGCAGGTTCTTAGCGACGAGGAATAATTGTTGGCGGGTGATCTTGCCGGCCCAATATTGTTCACAGGCCTTTTTAAGCTCACGGTTGGCGCCCACGCGGGGGTAGCCGAGATTGTTTGTCAGCATACGCAAAAACTTTTTGGTTAAACATGATGTTAATGAGTATGCTTCCGGAATTCGAAGTGTAGGAAAGGACATAGCGATGCCGGGAGAAGAACGGGCTATTCCTGACTACTGCTTTAAACTGCGAAAGCATTCGTCCAATCCTCAGGTAAGTATCTGGCTTCTTCCTTTGCAGGAAATTACAGTTGCGCAACAGCCCGTGATTTGCACACGGTTCCTTTTTCCTAAAGACGATGCAAAATAAAAAAAAACCACCGATCGGCGGTTTTTTTTTGTAAAGTTAGAAGTTGTTTTAAGCGCTGCAGGTGACACAGCCGTCCTGCATGCTGCAGGTGGGACCTGCTATGTCTTCCACGCTGCTGCCTTCCACTACTTTCAGGTTGTGCTGGTTGACAAGCGGTTCGACCATCTTACCCCCTTGTTTTTCCACCGTGAACTGCACGGCCTGGGATGCTGCCTGCGTGCGCAGGTAATACATGCCTGTTTTCAATCCGGCTTTCCAGGCATAAAAATGCATGGAGGTCAGCTTGCTGGCGGATGGCGTTTCCACGAAGAGGTTCAACGATTGCGACTGACAGATATAGGCGCCCCTGTCTGCCGCCATGTCGATGATATTGCGCTGGCGGATCTCCCACACTGTTTTGTAGATCTCTTTTATATGAGCGGGGATCTCCTCCATCTGCTGGATAGAGCCATTGTGAAGGATGATCCTATTCTTCATGTCGTCATTCCAGAGGTTGAGATCTACCAGGTCCTTCAGCAGGTGTTTGTTCACCACCACGAATTCGCCGCTGAGCACCCTTCTTACGTAGATGTTGGAAGTATAGGGCTCAAAACATTCGTTGTTGCCGAGTATCTGTGAAGTGGAGGCGGTGGGCATGGGCGCTACCAGCAGGGAGTTGCGTACGCCGAATTTTATCACCTCGTCCTTCAGGCGGTACCAATCCCAGCGGAGAGTTGGCTCTACCCCCCACATATCAAACTGGAAGATGCCTTTGGAGGCCGGGCTCCCGGGGAAGCTTTCATAAGCGCCTTCCGCTTTTGCCAGGTCTTTGGAGGCCGTCATGGCGGCGAAATAGATGGTCTCGAAGATCTCCTTGTTCAGCTGTTTGGCCTTATCGCTTTCGAAGGGAAGACGCAGCATGATAAAGACGTCGGCGAGACCTTGTACGCCCAGCCCGATGGGGCGGTGGCGCAGGTTGGAATTCCGGGCTTCCTCTACAGGGTAGTAGTTGCCGTCGATGATCTTGTTCAGGTTCTTTGTCACCTCGTAGGTCACTTCGTACAGCTTTTGGTGATCAAAGGTCCCATTGGAGACAAAGCGGGGCAGGGCCAGGGAGGCGAGATTACATACTGCCACTTCGTCCGGAGATGTATATTCGATGATCTCTGTGCAGAGGTTGGAGCTCTTGATGGTACCCAGGTTCTGCTGGTTGCTTTTACGGTTGGCGGAATCCTTGTAGAGCAGGTAGGGAGTTCCCGTTTCTATCTGGGCGTCCAGGATGGCGAACCAGAGGTCCTGGGCCTTGACGGTCTTGCGCTGGCGTTTTTCCTGTTCGTACCGGATGTAAAGCTTTTCGAATTCCTCTCCCCAGCAATCGGCAAGACCCGGTGCTTCGTGAGGACAGAAGAGACTCCAGTCGCCACCGGCTTCCACCCGCTGCATGAACAGGTCGGATATCCACAGGGCATAGAACAGATCGCGGGCTCTCAGCTCATCCTTGCCGTGATTTTTCCGGAGGTCGAGGAATTCGAATATGTCGGCGTGCCAGGGTTCGAGATAGATGGCGAAGGCCCCTTTGCGTTTGCCGCCGCCCTGGTCTACGTAGCGTGCGGTATCGTTAAAGACGCGCAGCATGGGGATGATGCCGTTGCTTGTCCCGTTGGTGCCACCGATATAGGATCCGGTGGCGCGGATATTATGGATGGAAAGACCGATGCCGCCCGCGCTTTGCGAGATCTTGGCCGTTTGTTTGAGGGTATCGTAGATACCGTCGATGCTGTCGTCCTTCATGGTAAGGAGGAAGCAGCTGCTCATCTGCGGTTTAGGCGTGCCGGCGTTGAAGAGGGTGGGGGTTGCATGTGTAAACCAGCGTTCGCTCATCAGGTGATAGGTCCGGATTGCGTTGTCGATATCGTTTTTATGGATGCCGATGGCAACGCGCATGTACATGTGCTGGGGGCGTTCTACCACTTTGCCGTCTACTTTCAACAGATAGGATTTCTCCAGGGTCTTGAAGCCGAAATAGTCAAAACCGTAGTCACGGTCATAGATAATGGTAGAGTCCAGCAATTCCGCGTTCTGCTGGATGATCTCCCAGATATCGTCGGCCAGCAGGGGCACCAGCTTGCCTGTCTTGCTGTCGGTGCATTCGTACAGCAGCTGCATGGTGGCGGAGAAGCTCTTGATGGTATTTTTATGCAGGTTGCTCACGGCTATGCGGCTGGCCAGGAGCGCATAGTCCGGATGCTTGACGGTCAGCGATGCCGCTGTTTCGGCTGCCAGGTTGTCCAGCTCCGTAGTGGTGACACCGTCATAGAGTCCCTCGATCACTTTCTTTGCTACGTCGATGGAGTTGACGAACCTCCTGTCGAGGCCGTAGCAGAGCTTTTCTATACGGGCCGTGATCTTGTCGAACTTCACGGATTCCTTCTTGGTGTTTCTTTTAATGACGAACATATATTAATGGGTTTGTAGTAAGTATGAGCAGCGACAGTAAATGGTAAGGGGATGCGGCAGCTATGCGGCTAAAAGTCTTCCTCCAGGCTAAAGGTCTGCGCTTCTTTCCCGGACATGACGCCGGCTTTTTGATAGTCTCCCACCCTTTTTTCGAAGAAGTTGGTCTTCCCCTGCAGGGAGATCATTTCCATGAAGTCGAAGGGATTGGCTGCGTTGAACATTTTGGGATAACCCAGCTCGCCCAGCCAGCGGTCGGCCACGAATTCGATGTATTGCTGCATGAGCCGTGCGTTCATGCCGATGAGGTCCACGGGTAATGCATCCGTGATAAACTCTTTTTCGATGCGGACGGCGTCGCCGATGATGGCGTACACCTCTTCCTGGGAAAGTTTGTTCTGCAGCATGCTGTAGAGCAGGCAGGCGAATTCGCAATGGAGACCTTCGTCGCGGCTGATCAGCTCGTTGCTGAAGGTAAGACCGGGCATCAGCCCTCTCTTCTTCATCCAGAAGATGGAGCAGAAGCTGCCGCTGAAGAAGATACCTTCCACGGCTGCAAAAGCCACGAGCCTTTCGGCGAAATTCCCGTTCTCTATCCAGCGGAGGGCCCATTCAGCCTTTTTCTGTACGGCGGGCACCGTCTCGATGGCGTGGAACAGGCGGTATTTTTCCTGCGGGTCTTTTACATAGGTGTCTATCAGCAGGGCATAGGTCTCGGAATGGATATTCTCCATCATGATCTGGAAGCCATAAAAGCATCTGGCTTCCGGCAGCTGTACCTCGCTCATGAAGTTGACGGCCAGGTTCTCATTGACGATGCCATCGCTGGCGGCGAAGAAGGCCAGCACGTGGGAAATGAAGTGACGTTCGCCATCGTTCAGCTTGGCCCAGTCCTGCAGGTCAGGCCCAAGGTCTATCTCTTCGGCCGTCCAGAAGCTGGCTTCATGTTTTTTATACATTTCCCAAACCTTCGGATAGTTGATGGGAAGGATGACAAACCTGTCCTTATTTTCTTTCAATAAGATCTCGTTTCCGTACTCCATTTTTAAAACAGATTGCAGATTAATACATTATAAACAACACGTGGCTCGAATATGATTCCAGACAGAATGGTAATCGGGCGGCAGGTTACAGTAGTGGATGGGGGTAGGAAGACCCTCGTCCCTAAAGAACTAACCCAAAAATAACATAGCTATGTAAAAAACAATGCGTATGTTATCCACCGGCTGTGCATAGCTTTTTTGGAAAATTGGGAAGCCCTTGCTGGCGCGTGTTACAGCGGCATTGTAGGCTGAAAGCCCTGCCAGCAAAGGAAAAAGCCCGGAAATCCGGGCCTTTCTCAATGATATTGCGGGATACAGCTTAGTTGATCGTCTGTTCGCTGATCTTTCCCGTTTTCTTATTTTTCAGGATGAGCTTTTTCGCCCCGTAGTGCGTCATTTCTTCCTTTACAAGGTAATGATCGGCATCGTATTCCGTGAGGTGGCTGTCCTTGCTAACGCCGACGCGGCCACGCCAGATATCCAGTTGTACGGGTTCCCATAATTTTGATTTGGCGCTGCGATAGGCGGCATCGAGGACCGCATTGACGACATATCCGTCATAGAAGGTTTCACGGGGCGCTGTGCCGTTCTCCATGCTGCGGAACATGTCGGTGAACATATGGTTATAGCCCAGGTCGTTGAGCTCGTCGCCTACGGGAAAGAGCCAGCCCGTGTTGCTTTCTGCTTTTTCCGCCACATAATCGGCGCCTTTGCCTGTGGTAAACATTTCCAGGCCCGTGCGTAAAAAATTATTCATCCAGATGGTGCCTTCCGTACCCATCACTTCGTCGCGCAGGTCCAGGCCGCCCCGGAAGGTCCAGCTGACCTCGAACTGGCCGATGGCGCCATTCTCGTATTTCACCAGCCCGATGGCATGGTCTTCCGCATCGATGGGTTTCACCTGTGTGTCTGCCCAGCACATGACCTCGACGGGACGTATGTCCTTGCCGATAAAGCTGCGGGCTATTTCCACGCAATGACAGCCCAGGTCCAGGATACATCCGCCGCCGGCCTGCTCGATATCCCAGAACCATTCGCTGTGAGGGCCGGGATGCGTTTCCCGGGATTTGGCCCACAGTATCCTGCCCAGGGCTCCATTCTTCACGCTCTCGTAAGATTTGAGGAATTTGGGCGTATAGACCAGGTCTTCCAGATAGCCGTTGAAAATGCCGGCTGCCTCCACAGCCTCCAGCATGCGTTTGGCTTCGGCTGCATTGCGGCCCAGGGGCTTTGTGGTGATGACGGCTTTTTTATGTTTGCAGCAGAGCATGACGGCTGCCTCGTGCAGGTTGTTGGGCAGCGAGATGCAGACGACGGTCACTTCCGGGTGTGCGATGGAAGCTTCCATGTCGGTGGTCCAGTGGCTGCAGCCATAGTCTGCGGCGAATTTTTTTGCGGACTCTTCCCGGCGGGAGTAAATACTGATGATCTTATCGCGGCTGCGTTGCCCCAGCAGCGATTCTGCGTAGAAGCGGCCGATGAACCCCGAGCCCAGCATGGCAATTTTTTGCATAAGGAATATTATTGGTTAGTGGACAATTGTTTTTTCTCACGGAAGAACAGGATAAAATAGATAAGGACGCCGGCGGCGATATAAGCGGGCACCAGCCAGATGGCTTTCCAGTCATGCGGGACAGGGGAATCCGTTATGGTATGGCTATCCACGACAAAACCCGGGAACCATGTCCCGATGAACATCCC
>DASZVM010000739.1:0-1781 GCA_035547295.1 Puia sp.
GGCAGGGATTTCCTTTCTCAAAAGATGGGTCACCCTGTCCAGGCCTGTATGAACAACGATGAGCTATATAATATTAAAGATGTAGATGCCGTGATCATCAGCACGGCGGACTTCCAGCATGCCTGGCATACGGTGGAAGCCGTAAAGGCAGGCAGGGATACCTATACGGAAAAACCCCTGGCGGAAACGATGGAAGACAACCGTGCGGTACTCAAGGCGGTGAAAGAATCGGGGAAAATAGTGCAGATCGGCTCGCAAAGACGCAGCGGGGCTAATTACCATGCGGCTGCAAACTTTATCAAAGAAGGGAAGTTCGGTCCCATCGTCGCGGTGGAGCTTACCTGGAATGTCAATCAGCCGGGCCGCTGGCGCCGTCCCAATCTCGTCCCGCTGATGAAAGAACAGGACACGGATTGGAAACGCTTCCTGATCAATCGCCCCTTCGAACCGTTTGATGCCCGCAAACACCTGGAGTTCCGGCTTTTCTGGCCTTATTCTTCCGGCATCCCGGGCCAATGGATGAGCCACCAGATCGACACGGTACACTGGTTCTCCGGATTCCCCCATCCCCGCAGCGTATCTGCCAACGGCGGCATCTATCTCTGGAAAGACGGCAGAAAAAATGCAGATACGTTTACGGCGGTCTTTGATTACGGTCCGCAAAACGATCCCTCCTCGGGCTTCCAGGTGATCTTTACTTCCCGGCAGACAAATGCGGCAGGAGATGTAAAAGAGATCTATTATTCCAATGGCGGTACGCTGAACCTGGATACCAATAAGATCTCTCCTGAAGGAGGGCTTCAGGAAAATCATGCCAGGGCGATGGGCATGAAGGCCAATCTGCTCCCTGAAATGTCCCTGTCGGAGGTGGCCAAGGTCTCCACGGAGGCCAGCACGGGCAAGGATCCGCTGACTACAGCCCATATGCGCAACTGGATGGAATGCGTACGCAGCCGCAAACAGCCGAACGCACCCATCGAGGCAGGGTATAACCATTCCATCGCGGTCATCATGGCCAATGCAGCTTATCGCACAGGCGCCAAAGTGACCTTTGACGAAAAGACGCAGGAAGTGATGGCAGGGGGAAAGCCCTTCAAATATTAATGTTCGGAAGCACGTACCTTTAAGGTATGAATGCATTGGTATTAGGTGCGAAAAATGCGCTATTGACCCTCCAGGAAAGACCCGATCTCCAGCCGGGAGAAGGGGAAGCCATCGTACAAGTGTACGCAGCGGCGCTTAACCACCGCGACGTATGGATCCAGAAGGGTCAATATGCGGGGTTGAAATATCCCATCATCCCGGGTTCGGATGGAGCAGGCGTAGTTGTCAGCGCAAGTCCGGATGGCGCCTCATGGGTGGGCAAAGAAGTGATCATCAATCCTGCTTTTAACTGGGGAGACAGCCCCTCTCATCAGCATCCAAAAGACTTTCGCATACTGGGTCTGCCGGACGACGGCACATTTGCGGAATATGTAAAGGTCCCTGTCCACAACCTGGTGGGGAAGCCCGTTCAACTTTCTTTTGAAGAGGCGGCAGCCCTCCCCCTGGCAGGCGTCACGGCCTACCGGGCAATAATAACCCGCGCCCAGCTGCAACCAGGCGAAAAAGTATTGATCACGGGTATTGGCGGAGGCGTGGCGCTTTTTGCTTTGCAGTACGCTGTTGCATTGGGAGCCAAGGTCTACGTAAGCTCGGGCAGCGAAGAAAAGCTGGACAAGGCATTGCGACTGGGCGCTGTTGGAGGAGTTAATTATCATTCCGACAGCTGGAGCAGGAGC
>DASZVM010000740.1:0-6984 GCA_035547295.1 Puia sp.
GGTCCTGGAAAATGTGGCCATCTTCCCGGCCAATCTTTACCTGGCGCCAAAGGATATCCTGCAGCAGGTGATCTACGAGATACAGGACGAACTGACGGCACAGGTGGCTTACTTTAAGAATGTCGGTAAATATATCGAAGCCCAGCGATTGAGCGAACGGGTGAACTATGACGTGGAGATGATCCGGGAGCTGGGTTATTGCAACGGGGTGGAGAACTATTCCCGGTTTTTTGACCGGCGGCAACCGGGCACCCGTCCTTTCTGTCTGCTGGATTATTTTCCCAAGGACTTTCTCCTGGTGCTGGATGAAAGCCATCAGACCGTGCCCCAGATCAGCGGGATGTACGGAGGTGACCGCAGCCGTAAGCTGGTGCTGGTGGATTATGGATTCCGGCTGCCAAGCGCTTTGGATAACCGTCCTTTGAACTTCCATGAATTCGAGTCGCTGACGGGTCAGACGATCTTCGTGTCGGCTACACCCGGCGACTATGAGCTGGAAAAGACGGAAGGTGTGGTGGTCGAGCAGGTGGTACGGCCTACGGGTCTGCTGGATCCCCCTATCGAGGTCCGTCCCAGCGCGGGTCAGATCGACGATCTGCTGGATGAGATCGACAAGCGGGTGAAGAAAGGGGACCGGGTGCTGGTGACGACGCTTACCAAGCGGATGGCGGAGGAAATGGATAAATACCTGCATCGCATCGATATCAGGTCAAAATATATACATAGTGAAGTGGATACGCTGGAGCGGGTGGAGATCCTGCGGCAGCTGCGGCTGGGAGAGATCGACGTATTGGTGGGTGTGAACCTGCTGAGGGAAGGGTTGGACCTTCCGGAGGTGTCGCTGGTAGCTATCCTGGATGCGGACAAAGAGGGTTTTCTTCGTAATGAAAAATCGCTTACGCAGACGGCGGGCAGGGCGGCGCGTAACGTTGACGGGCTGGTGATATTTTATGCGGATACGATCACGGAGAGCATGCAGCGTACGATGGATGAGACGGCCCGCCGGCGGGAAAAGCAGATGGCGTATAATGCGGAGCATGGGATCACTCCCCGTACGGTGAGCAAATCGAAGGAGCAGGTGTTTGCGCAAACGTCGGTATTGGATATCAAAGGGTATGATACTTCGAATCCGTATGCGTTACAGCCGGATGAGGACCTGGTGACCATGGTGGCGGAAGAGCAGGAGGTTTATCAGACCATCCCACAGCTGGAGAAGGCGATCGTCAAGGTTAAAAAGGAGATGGAGAAGGCGGCGCGGGACCTGGATTTTATGGAGGCGGCGCGGTTGAGGGATAATATGTTCACTATGCAGAAGCAGCTGGCGGAGATGAAGAAGCAGGATGCCTAATGTTGTATCGCCAATAGCTTTAAGCCATCGGAGACATATTTTTTTACCTGCTTGTCTTCCGTAATAAAAATATAGTCATTCCGGATCGCCTGCCAGATCAGCATGCGGTCAAAGGGGTCCTTATGATAGGTGGCTTTCAGCTTGTGATAAGTGCCGGCATCCTGATGAGATAGATGTTTTATCTCAAAGCCGATGCGGGCGCATGCGCCGGGTAATTCTTCCGGAGTAAATCCGGAGATCTCCAGTTTACCCAATGCGCATTTTAAGGAAATTTCCCAAAAGCTAATGCTACTGACGATTATCCGGAAATCCGGATTTGTAAGAATGTACTTTATCTTTCGGGAAATCTTGTCGGAATCCGCGACCGCCCAAAGCAAAAAGTGTGTATCTAAGAGGTAGGTCATTGTCCCAAAAATTCTTCTTCTGTCATTTTGAAATCAGACCTGAACTGTACTTTTCCTTTGAGGATGCCTAGCTTCCTTTTGCTCTTTTCGGGTGATGCTTTTGGGACAAGCCTGGCGACAATCTCTTTATTCTTCCCATAGGAAATAGCGATCTCTTCCCCGGCCTGCACCCTTTTGAGCGCCTCGGAGAAATCCCTTTTGAACTCCCCGACTGTCATGACTGTCATATTTTAAGGTTTTAAAGTGGTGTGTGTGGTGTTTGGTGTGTGTAAAGGTAAGGGTTTTGTTGACAAGTTGACAAGTAAATGGGGTGGTTTCAGGCGGTTTTTTCCGGCAAGGGATAGAAGCCCGCAAAAGCTAAAAATATTAGTTTTTTGAGCCGTAGTTCGTAAGACTATTTAAGTAAATTGCAGCATGGACAAGAGACTCTTTTTACTCGACGCGATGGCGCTGATCTTCCGCGCTTATTATGCATTGATCAACAGCCCGCGCATTACCACCAAGGGACGGAACACGAATGCTCAATTTGGTTTTACCAATGCGCTTATCGAGCTGATCAACAATCAGCATCCTTCTCATATGGCTGTATGCTTCGATACGCATGCGCCGACCGAGCGTCACACTGATTTTGCGGATTATAAGGCCAATCGCCAGGAGGCGCCTGAGGACCTGGTCAGCGCCGTGCCTGATATCAAGGCCATTGTAACAGGCTTTAACATTCCCTGCATGGAGCTGGATGGATATGAGGCCGATGATGTCATCGGTACATTGAGCAAACAGGCGGCTGCCGCGGGTTATGAAGTATTTATGGTGACGCCGGACAAGGATTATGGACAGCTGGTATCGGATAAGATCAAGATCTATAAACCGGGCTACCAGGGCGGCAGCGTGGAGATATTGGGGCCTGCGGAAGTTTGCGCCAAATGGAATATCAGGGAAGTGTCCCAGGTCATCGATATTTTAGGTCTGATGGGGGATGCGGTGGACAATATTCCGGGCATCAAGGGCGTGGGTGAAAAGACGGCGGCCAAGCTCCTGGCTGAATACGGCACGCTGGAGAATGTAGTAGCCAGCGCGGATACGATCAAGGGCGCATTGGGTGAAAAGGTGCGGACAGGCAAGGAGCTGGCCCTGATGAGCAAGAAACTGGCAACGATCATCACTACGGTGCCGGTGGAGTTCCATGAAGAGAATTTCAAGCTGAAGGATTGGAATAAGGAGGCGTTGAACGAGATCTTCACCTCGCTGGAGTTCAAGACCATCGGGAAAAGGATCCTGGGAGATAGCTTTAGCGCTGCCGTTCCGGCGCCGGAAGGCGTGCAAACGGACCTTTTTGGAAATGTGGTGAGCAAGCCGGGCGGGTCCAGGAAGGGGCCGTCCGTGGATAAGCTGGAAGAAGCGAGCACCCGATTGGAAGCGGCGGTAGAAAGAGGAGAGGACGGCGTTGCCGAAGAAGGGAAGGAAAGCGCAGCTGCCGTCGTTGCGGGCAAGAATATCGGGAACACGCCTCATACTTATACAGCGATAGTGGGTGAGGCGGCCATCGACGACCTGGTGAAAAAGCTGCTGTTGCAAAAGGAGATCTGTTTTGATACGGAGACGACGGGCATCGACGCCAATGATGTGGAGCTGGTAGGCATGAGCTTTGCCTGGCAAAAAGGGGAAGCCTATTATGTCCCTTGTCCGGCCGACCAGGAGGCAACCAAAAAGATATTAAAAGCATTCGCTCATGTATTCGACCAGGAGTCTATAACATGGATCGGTCAGAATCTCAAGTACGACCTGCTGGTGCTGAAATGGTATGATGTAGAGCTGAAGGGAAATATGTTCGATACGATGCTGGCCCACTATGTCATCGAGCCGGAAGGCAAACGGGGGATGGACCTTTTGAGCTCTCAGTACCTGGGATATGAGCCTGTGCATATCGAAGAGCTCATCGGCAAGAAGGGGAAGGGACAGGGTACCATGCGGGATGTCGAATTGGAGAAGATCAAGGATTATGCGGCAGAGGATGCCGATATTACCCTGCAGCTGCAGCATTGTTTCCTTCCCCTGTTGAAGAAAAAAGAGGTGGAGAAGGTGTTCCATGAAGTGGAGAACCCGCTGGTGAAGGTGCTGACGTCCATGGAATACGAGGGGATCAAAGTGGATATGGATTTTCTCAGGGAATATTCCAAAGAGCTGGAGCGGGAGGCGAAGGAAGCGGAAGAGAAGGTGTATGCCCAGGCAGGCGGACTGCGATTCAACCTGGCGTCACCCAAACAGCTGGGAGAGGTGCTGTTCGAGAAAATGCAGCTGGACCCCAAAGCGAAGAAGACAAAGACGGGTCAATATGCCACGGGTGAGGATGTGCTGCTGAAACTGGCGGCACGTCACCAGATCGTGGATGATATCCTTGCTTTCCGCGAGCTGACCAAGCTGAAATCCACCTATGTGGACGCATTGCCGCTGATGGTCAATCGTAAGACGGGACGTGTACATACAAGCTATGCCCAGGCGGTGGCTGTTACGGGCAGGCTTAGCTCCAATAACCCCAACCTTCAGAACATCCCCATCAGGACAGAGCGGGGCAGGGAGATCCGTAAGGCTTTTATTCCGAGGAGCGAAGAATTCGTGCTCATGTCCGCCGATTATTCCCAGATAGAGCTGCGGATCGTCGCAGCCATCAGCGGCGATCCCAATCTTACAGCCGCCTTTCGGGAAGGAAAGGATATCCACACGGCCACGGCTGCCAAGGTATTTGGTGTGGACGAAAAGGATGTCACAAAGGAAATGCGATACAAGGCCAAGAGCGTCAATTTCGGCATCATCTACGGCCAGGGAGCATTCGGGCTGGCGGACAACCTGGGTATCAGCCGGACGGAAGCAAAAGAGATCATCGATAACTATAAGAAACAATTTGCCGGCATCCAGAAATACATGGACGATACCATGAATTTTGCCCGGGAGAACGGCTTTGTTCAAACCTTGATGGGACGTAAGCGGTGGCTGCGGGATATCAACTCGGCCAATTTTACCGTCCGGGGCTTTGCCGAAAGGAATGCCATCAACTCCCCTATCCAGGGAACGGCGGCGGATATGATCAAGCTGGCCATGATCAAGGTAGACGAAGCTTTCCGGGTAAACAAGTTCAAGTCCAGGATGCTCCTGCAGGTGCATGACGAACTGGTCTTCGACGCACATAAGGATGAGCTGGACAAAATTAAACCCATCATCATGCGTTGTATGGAGACAGCGCTGCCCTTACCTAACGAAGTACCCGTTATGGCAGAGGTCGGGTCGGGCATCAACTGGCTGGAAGCACATTAAAAAATGGAGTTCATTTTTTAACAATTTTATTTTCAACGGCATAAAACTTTTGGGTGTTAAATCAGTCATATTCCAAGTGGCCCCTATAAGAGGGCCTTGGGCTGATTTTTATACCTAATGATAAATACATATATATGAGAAGTTTTCGTACTATATTATTTCCGGTGCTCTGCAGCATCTTTTTTGCCGGCACTGCCGTTGGGCAGGAAGCTCAGCAGGATTGGCCGAGGAGCTTTACGACAGATGATGGTACGGTGATAAAGATCTTTCAGCCGCAACCGGAATCCTTTTCTGACAATGTCCTGAAAAGCCGCTGGGCCATTTCGGTATTGCAGACCGGCAAGACAGACCCTGTTTTTGGAACGTTCTGGTCGATAGCGAATGTGGAGACGGACCGGGATAACCGCCGGGTTGTGATCCAATCGGTAAAAGTCCCGAACGTACGGTTTCCGGGTGGAGAGCAAGACGACAATTTTAATAACAGCCTGAAGAGCGCCCTGGAGGCCAATCTACCCGAAACTGCCGGCGACCTGTCCCTGGATGAGCTGCTGGCTTCACTGGATCAGAATACGGAACAGAAAAAGCTATCCAAGGACCTGAATACGACGGCTCCCCGGATCATTTATTCGGATCGCCCTTCCCTGCTGGTGCTGATCGACGGTCAACCCAAGCTGGAACCGAACAAGGATTGGGGAGTCGATGTCGTCGTCAACTCGCCTTTTACGATCGTAAAGAACAATGATGGCGCTTTTTACTTATATGGAGGTAAACACTGGTATACGGCCCAGGCGGCAACGGGTCCTTACTCCCCTGCCGGCAATGTACCTTCCAACCTGGGAGCGGTGAAGAACGCGGTAGATGCGGCCAACAGCTCGAATGCGGGGTATATGGATTCCACTACTGCGCAGCAGGATGCGCAGGTATCCAACATTATCGTGAGCACTTCCCCGGCGGAGCTGATCCAGTCAAACGGTCAGCCCAGCTGGACGCCTATCTCGGGTACGGACCTGAGCTATATCAGCAACTCCCCCAACGATGTCTTCCAGGATCAAAGCACGGGACATTATTACGTGCTGATCTCGGGACGGTGGTATACTTCCTCTTCTCTCACCGGCGGATGGCATTATGTGGCAGCCAATGCGTTGCCTGCGAATTTCGCCAGCATCCCTGAAGGAAGTCCCAAAGACAATGTCCTGGCCAGTGTAGCGGGTACGGAAGCTGCCCGGGAGGCGATCATGGATGCGCAGATCCCACAGACGGCGAAAGTAGATCGCAGTACGGCCACCACGGATGTACAATACAATGGAGATCCCAAATTCGAGCCGCTGCAGGGTACGGACATGCAATATGGTGTCAATACCTCCAGCTCCGTCGTCAAATACGGCAACCAGTATTACACGGTAGACAACGGGGTCTGGTTTGTAGGGCCCAGTCCCAGCGGCCCCTGGCAGGTGGCTACCGAACGTCCTGAGGAAGTGGACAGGATCCCGCCGAACTCCCCTCTTTACAACATCAAATATGTCTATGTCTACGACGTGACGCCGCAGTATGTGTACATGGGTTATACGCCGGGATATCTGAATACTTATATCTACGGTCCTACGGTGGTATATGGTACAGGCTTCTATTATGATCCCTGGTATGGGGGCTATTATTATCCCCGTCCCTGGAGCTGGGGTTTCAATATGTGCTATAACCCCTGGGCAGGATGGAGCATGGGATTTGGCTACGGCCTGGGCTGGTTCCATTTCGGTATTGGCTTTGGCGGCTATTGGGGTAATGCCTGGGGCGGCGGATGGTGGGGACCCCGTATCTATCGTCCTCCTTATATGTGGAACAGGTATCGTACGTACGGCTATTACGGCAACCATTTCTACCGGAACAGGAACACCTATGTAAATCATTATAACACAAACATTTACA
>DASZVM010000741.1:0-6083 GCA_035547295.1 Puia sp.
CTACTACGTTACTTTTTTCCGTAGCACGGACGGCGTGAACCATAATATAAATGAGTCGATGCTGGCGAAATACTTTGACCTTACCGTAATGCAGGTGTTGTCGGGCGTACGGACCAAGGTGCCGGGCCGCGTCCATTGTAACGATTGGGCCCTCTCTGTCTACAATCCTGCTTCCGGCCACCATGACTGGCAGGAACCGACATCGCCCACCAACGCCCAGTTCTTTACCTATACTCCCGACTCGGTCATAGCTAAGGTCTATTTCCCTTCCACTGGCTTTATGCCCTTATCCTATCTCGTGGCCTTTAACAACTTTGGCGTAAAGAACAACGGCAACTGGCTGGTGGACCGTAAATCCATCGTTCTGCCTACATTCGATACTACTTATCTGAAGGGGGGATACCCCGTATTCCTCAACCGGCCGGATACAAACATCTGGCATATCTGCCCCCTGCCGATTGCCCCACAGCTGGTGTCCCCGACGATATCCGGCTGTCCCCCGGGACCCTATAACATCCGATTCAATGCGCCACAAGCAGGTGACTATTATATGTTATTGGACCTCAACGGCATTGCCGACTATCAGGCCAATTCGGCCGACCGGTTCATAGAACTGATCAACCAGTCGCCGGGTATTATCACCTATGTCTGGGATGGAAAGGATGGACTGGGTAACTCAGTACCTTCCAATACTTCCTTCCCCATTACATTCTCATTCCGGAAAGGCCGTATCAATATACCCTTCTACGATGTGGAGCTGAATGTCAACGGGTTTAGCGTGGACGGCGTACTTCCGCAGAACTCCTTCAACAGGAACCTGTACTGGGATGACTCCCAGCTGTACGAAGTCACTTCCGGCGTACTTTCCAATAACTTTAATACGACGGACTCTGGTTTTGATAATTCCATCGTAGGACAAAAAGCTCCGGGCCACGCCTGGAGCGGCAGCGGTAACCCCACCATGCAGATCCCCGCTCCCAATGTCGGTGGAAATAATACGGATAATGACCAGACCAATGACTACGGGAACGCCCGTCTTATCAATACCTGGGCCTGGGGCGTCGAGCTGAAGACTACACAGACCCTCAAGCTGGCCTGTATCTCCGTGTCCGGTACCATCTGGGACGATGCAGACAACAGCGCCAACGGCGCCTTTACGAATATCAGGACCAATAATGAAGACAGCGTCAATCCCGGCAACACCATGTATGCCAGCCTGATCGATCCCATTTCAGGGAAAGTTCTTTCGACCGTGCCCGTAAATGCCCTGGGGAAATATACATTGACCAACTGTCCGATAAATTCATCCAACATGCAGGTGGTGATCTCCACCACGGCGGGTATCGTCGGGGCAAACGCTCCCACAGGCAACATCCCTGCCGACTGGATAAATACCTCCCCCCTGAACCATAGCTTTAATTCGACGGATGTGGATGTTACAGGCATCGACTTTGGTGCCGAGCAGTTGCCTAATTCCGTCGACCAGCATTATACCATTGCCGTCCCCATATTGAACAGCTCCATTACCTTGAATGGAGCGGGCACTATTGCCAGCCCCGGTATGCTGAAAGGGTCTGACCCCGAAGATGGCGCCCTGGGCAGCGGCAAAACGGTAGTGATCACACAGGTGCCTTCCAATGAGCAGCTGTATTATAACGGCACATTGGTCACCAACAATATGACCATACCCAATTATGATCCGTCCAAACTGACGATGAAATTCACTTCGATCTCGGTCACCAGCGTATACTTCTATTACGCTTATGTGGATGCCGCAGGCAAACAGGACCCCTCGCCTGCGATCTATACCATCGACATGTCCGCAGTACTGGCGACTACCCTGGGGGCATTCACAGGCCAGGCAGGTGACGATGGGAATATCCTCAACTGGACAGGTCTGAATGAGACCAATGGCGTTTACTTCATCATCCAGCGCTCTGCCGATGGTGTGAGATACGAGAACATCGGACGCGTCGACGGCGGCGCCACAGGCGCTACAGGCAACCATACATTTGTAGATCATCAACCCACGCAGGGTGTGATCAACTATTACAGGCTTGAGCTGGTAGACCTTTCCGAAGGAGCTTCGTACAGCAGTATCGTGGCGATCAATACCACCGGCGTCAATCCCGTCGTGGAGCTGGCCCCCAATCCTTTCCGGGATGCTATCAATGTAAAGCTGAACCTGGGCGCGCCGGAGAAGGTTTCTGTCCGGCTGCTGGACAGCAAGGGTTCGCTGCTGAAGGTCGCAGACTTTGCCGGCATCAAAGGACTGAACACCCTGACGCTGACGAACCTGTCGGGCCTGCCTGTATCGGTGTATTTTGTGCAGATCGTATTAGCCGACCAAACGTATGTAAGAAAAGCTTTCAATCGGCGGTGAGATGATGGGATACTTTAAATAGCGAGCTGACCTATGGGCCCGTATTTTTTGTGTCATTAACCTAAATCCGTCCTATATGAAAACCCGCGCAGTAATTTTTCTCCTGCTCTGGCAGGCAGGGGACTTATTTGCCCAGTCCAATCCTGCTCCATCGGGCACAGTATTGGCCAATGTCCTGAAAGGCAGCTATACGCCTTCCGATTATAAGGCCGCCATCGTCATTACGGATCCCAATATTATTTCAGCGGGACTTCTCAGCGAAATATCTCCGGATTCCCTGAAGGCCACCCTGTTCAAGCTGAGAAGCTTTCAGAACAGGAACATGTTCTCCGATACCAATAGCAATGCCAGGGGCATCGGGGCTGCCCGCCGTTGGGTCCTGAGCAAGTTCAGGGAGTACAGCGCCGCTCATGACAACCGCCTGCAAACAGGCTATCTGCAGTTTGATTACAATCCTTCCAAAAGCAGCGTTGGCTGCCCAAGCAGTGCCACCCTTATTACCAAACACAGCGACGTCATTGCCGTGCTTCCCGGAAGCCAGACATCGAACAAATCCCTCATCATCGTGGAAGGGCATATGGATAGCCGCAACGATAGCTTGTGCAGCCTCACCACGAACGCCTTCGGCATCGGCGATAACGCCACCGGCACCGCGCTGGTCATGGAACTGGCAAGGGTCATGAGCAAGTATACTTTTAAGAATACCATCGTTTTTTCTGCCAATACGGGCGAAGAGCAGGGGCTCATCGGGGCCAAGGCGCTGGCCAATTATCTCAAGGGACAGAATATCCCGATCAAGGCAGTGAACAACAACGACGTATCGGGCGGCATCTTTTGCGGACATACCGCTTCCGGTCCGGGTTGTCCCGGCTACGGGGCCATCGACAGCACCGATATCCGTGTGTATTCGAAAGGAACATTCAATTCACCGTATAAACAGTGGGCCCGCTACGTCAAGCTGCAGTATAAGGAGCAACTGCAAAACCTTGTCACCGTCCCCATGAATATACAGATCATGCAGAACGAAGACAGGACAGGCAGGGGAGGAGACCATGAGGCTTTCTCGGCGCTCAACTATACCGCTATACGGTTTACCCAGGCTTATGAGGACGGGGATTGCAGCGGCGGCCCTTCCTATATGGACAGACAGCATAGTATCAGGGACAGCCTGGGCATGGACAAAAATGGCGATGGGGTGGAAGACTCGTTATATGTGGATGTAAATTACCTTGCCCGGAATGCCCTGATCAACGGCAACTCGATGGCCATGGTGGCCCTGGGACCCGACACCATCCAGGTCCGGCCTGACATCATCACTGCTAACCGTTTCAGGGTGGAATTTACACCTGCCGGCGCCCCCGCTTACAGGGTAGCGGTCCGTTCCGTCACCAATGACTGGGATACTGTCTATACTATTACAGGGAAGAGCGTGGATACTATTCAGGTACCTTATGGCACCAATACCACCTTTTATCTCAGCGCCGCATCAGTGGACGCCAATAGTACGGAAAGCCAGTTCTCTACTGAATATCAGCTTTCCACCACACTTGTGCCATTGTACCTTGTACCGGATTCGACCAGGCTTCCTTCTGCTGATCCGGATTATTACGGCATACAGCTGATGCCCAATAAACCCAACCCTTTTGACGAGTCCACGCTGATCACCATACAGTCGGGTACAGACCTGTTTGCCGACAGGACCTGGCTCAACATCAGCGCTATCGACGGCCGCCTTGTCAGCAAGGTGAAAGTGCCCCTGAAAAATGGATTGAATGAGGTGCTGTTCAACCACGGGTTTTTAATGCCGCCGGGCGTATACATATGTTCCCTCCTCATTGACGGACTGCCCGTGCAAAGCACAAAAATGGTGTTCCGCCCCATGTAAGATATCCGGCTGACAGGCGCCGCAGTCCGGCGCTCATTAGCTCAGCGGCCCCCGGTGGTTCCGGGGGCCTTCTATTTCAGGCTGTCCGGGCCGTACAGCAGCTCGGTATTAAGGTCCATGACCTTTTTTTCCATCTTGGCCAGTTGTTTTAAGAGTTTTTTACTTTTCCGGGTCCCCAGCCAATAACCAAGGATAAAAAGCAGGGGACAGATGGCAGCCGCGGGCAGCTGATCCTGGAGAAAGGAGGGCGCTTCCATGGGTGAATCGTTATAGCGTGAATAAAATCAGTTCTCTGCAACAGGTGGGAAGTTTCTTGGGAGAGTTGCCTGACAAGGACTCGAACCTTGACTATCAGAGCCAGAATCTGACGTACTACCATTATACTATCAGGCAAAGGGAGGGCAAAATTAAGAATTTCAGACCAGATCTCCAAAGGTAAAAAATACGTAATCTTGCCAGGTGAAACGACTCCCCCTTATAGCATTCCTCCTGGCCGCCCTGACCTCTTTTGGACAGCCGCAAAAACAGGACGCCTTCAAATTCATCGATTCCGTCCTCCATGACAGCGTCTTCAAATTCGAGATCACCGAATTCGACTTCCCCGCCGACGTCCGGGATATACTTTTGAGGTTTAACAACGGTATCGCAGCCAACCAGGAATGGTTTAAACAATACGCCGGCCGGGTTCCCGCAGGACAGCCATTGCCCTATGATGCAAGGTTTGGCATCACCCCGGAAGAGTACGGGAAGATAAGGAACATGGATAAGGTCCACCCGGCCCTAAAAGCGATAGATACCCAAAGGATCACGATCCTCCGGCACGATGGAAGGATAAGCTTCAAAGGGGAAGGGGACGGCCGTATCCTGGACTACCTGGAGGTCTACCTCGATAAAAATCAACTGATATTCGCAGGCGACACTATTCCCTTTGTCCCCGGGTTCAATACCTCTCCCTCGGCCGCTGCTTACGGACTCTCCGACGGCTATGCATGGCGGTTGGAAAAAGCCGATGCCGGTAAGACCCTGCAGGCCGGTCAGCTCACGGCCCGGATGGTGGAGATAGACCTGGGGATACACCAGCCTGAAAATAAACCCCTCCTTCGTATACAATACCAGGATATGGAGAATGGTATCAGCCGGGCCAACCTGGACCTGGCAGGATATATCCATTAAATAAAGAATATACGGAATTTTTCAACGCTAAAAAGTCTATTTATAGACTTTCTTGGAGGTTTCTGCTATCTATTTTTACTTCATCATGGCAGATCCCGTAAAAAAACGATTCATATCCGTTCGTCTGACAGAAGCCGAATTTCAAAGGGTACAAAAGCTCATTAAGTCCTCTGCCTGCCACAGCCTGACCGAATACGTAAAAAAGGTCCTTTTGAACAAACCCGTTGTCATAAAGGTACGCAACCAGACAAAGGACGACATCCTGGGATCTCTCATCAATATCAAGAACAAACTGGCCCTCATCGAAGACCAGGCAGCCGAAAAAAGCGGACCACAGCTGCTGACGGAAATAAAAGAGGCCCGCCTCATCCTTTTAAAAATACATACCCAATGGTCGCTTTTGTAGAAGGCTCCTGCCGCGCGGACATCCCCCTGGATTATAATGAACGGAAGCTGGACCAGGGCAAGGCAGTCTTTATTGCTGCCTACAACTATTGGCCGGAAAAAGATCAGCTGCAACGGGAAGAAAAACTGGAAAGGCTGAACGATCTGGCACATCGCAAAAGTGACCGCGTCCAAACACACACAGCCCATATGTCCCTGAACTTCCATCCGGACGACAAGCTGACGGATAAGCAGCTG
>DASZVM010000742.1:0-1871 GCA_035547295.1 Puia sp.
TCACGTTGGGCACGATAGTCGTGACCCGGGTGCAGAAACTGGACACCAGCCTGGCCTTCCTGCTGACCTTTATTTTTCTTACCTGGTGGAGACAGGTCTATGTGCTGGGATGGCCCGCAGACTATTTTTTTCATTCCATAACGACAGGCAGCCTGCTGTTATTCGCCTTTTTTATGATCAGCGACCCGAAGACCTCTCCCAACCATCCTGTGGCGAGGGTCCTATGGGCTTCGTCGGTCGCGCTCGGGGCTTTTTATTTTGCCGCATTTGAATGGAAGTACAATACCTCGATCTGGACATTGGTGATGGCGGCGCCTCTTGTCCCTTTACTTGACAGGGTATTTAAAGCCGGCTCTTTTAGCTGGGCGCCCGCTCCCGTTCTATGGCGTGTCGATATGCGGAAAACAGCCGCGGGGATCATCCTGATCACCATGATCAGCCACGATGCGGCGGCGTTCTGCGGATTTTATGTCAGCAAGGCGGACGGCACATTGAAAAACAAGACATCCCAGGTAATCCTTGTGCACGATGGGGACAGGAGCACTATTACGATGTACAATGACTTTAAGGGTGATCTGAAGGATTTTGCCATGGTGGTGCCTGTGCCGGTCGTATTGAAGGAAAAAGATATAAAAGTAGTGGATGAAAGGATCTTCAGGACCCTCAATGAGTATAGCCAGCCCCGGCTGGTGGAATACTATGACGAGAACCCCTGCGATACGAGGGTTTATGACATGCTGAAAGGACGGGTTCCCGGAGTAGCGCTTAATGAAACGGTCGTGGTGGGATATGGCGGCGCCCGCAAAAAGGACCTGGGTGTCCGGATAGAAGCCAAGTACCTGGTAGGTGAATACGATATCCTTATCCTCAGCGCGAAAGAATCCCAGGGGTTGAGGACCTGGCTGACGGAGAATGGCTATAAGATCCCCGCAGGCGCCGAAGAGGTGCTGGAACCTTATATCAGGAGCAATCTGAAGTTCTTTGTCGTCAAGGTAAATGAAGCGGAAAAGAAGAAGCTGCCGGGCAATTTCCTGCGGCCGATACAGATATCTTTCAGGTCCCCCAAATTCATGTTGCCCATCCGTCTGGGCATGGCCAATGCTGATGGCGATCAGGATATGATCGTATATGCCTTTTGCAAAAGAGGAAGGATCGAATGTACCAATTACAGGACCGTTGCGCTGCCCACGGGCAAGAACGTCCCGTTGTTCGTGGAGAATAATTTCGGGGGTTTCTATACCAATCTTTTCGGGCATCAATGGAGAATGGAAGGGCGGGCGATAGCGATGCTGGAGTATGCCTGGGATGTCAGTCCCCGGACCTCTCTAAAATGCGACCCTTGTGTCGCCGCCGCACCCTCCCGGCAGGACCTGCTGCAGGCCGGGGTATGGTGGATGGGACGTCAGCCGGATGATGAGGACGGGCAGGGGGACGCATCGGAGAATGCATTTTTCACGCGGCTGCATGTCCGGTACAACCGCAAAGCTTTTCCCCAGGACCTCCTTTTTCAGGAGACAGCGGCTACTGAAAACTTTCAGACCCGCTATATCATCACTCATCCGGCTACAGGGGAGCTGAGCTGTCCGGAAGGGAAAAAGTATCTCGATGAATTAAAGGAAAGACGCAAGGATGAGCTTGAGATGCTGACCTATCTCACGGGTAGGGGAGCGGCGGATTGGGATTTGTAGGGGATTTCGTACCTTCCATTTTGGCGTTTTTTTTCTGCTAAATCATTTGGCGGGCGGGCCGCAAAAAGCCGCAAGGACAGGGGAGATTGAGTACTAATATGATTAGTTTTTATTGTTTGAATATATTTTATTGATTTACAGTATATTTAAATGAGGTTATCGTCAATTTATATCAATGACCGG
>DASZVM010000743.1:0-4705 GCA_035547295.1 Puia sp.
GATCTCGTTGAGGTCATGATAATTATAGTTGCCGTTGTCCTTATGACAGGAGGCCAGAGCCAGGGTTGCCGCAAAAATGAAGAGTATAGTAATTCTCATGATTGAAAGTTTGGTTGGTTTGATCATCAGCTTGGAAAGGTCACCTGGTTGCCGGATTCGTCTGTCAGCGGTCCATGCTGCGCCTCATAATTTGTCAAAGCGTCCCGCACCACCTGTTTCAGGTATTGATAATACTGGAAATCGGCGCCACCCGTGGCCGTCTTGAAATTGAAGACCGAGATCCCCGTGACATCGATGATAAAACGGTACTTTACCTTGCTGTACGTCCCAAAGAAAAGCGTCAGGAGACCATCCCAGTTATCCGGCTTGGTAAGGATATTGTTGATCTTCACCAGGTAAGTGTCCCGCTCCTTTACGCCCGGCTGCAGGTCGGAGGAGGCCGAGATCCGCAGGAGCAACCTTACCTCCGTGCTATCCAGCGCAGGCGTCTTCATCACCAGCACTGCCAGGCTGTCTTTATACCGGCCGGCCCTGATGACGGCAGGCAGCAGCTTGTAATTTTTTCCTTCCATTGCCGTCGTGCTGTCGGCAACCGCCTCTACGCTCACCTTACGGTCCGCACCCGTGGCCGTACCGATGATCTTCAGCGGGATCTTTACCGTATCCTGCTGCAGCTGGCTGTCATGGATGGCAAAGGAATAGGTCAGGCTGTCTGTCTGATAGATCAGGCTGTCTGTAAAGAAATATACGGCTGCGGGGTCATGATAGACCAGGCGTTCGTCCTTGCTGCAGGCTGTCAGCAGGATCGCCCCAAGTGCATATAGCATTCTTTTCGTCGGCATAATGTCTTTTTTTAATGATGAAGGATCAGCGTCCTCCGTATTCGATCTCATTCGTAGGCAGGGGCAATACATACACTGCATCATTGCCCGTGTGCGTCGTCCCCGGAAAAGAGGACAGGTTCAGCCGCTTGTAGCACAGGAAAGTTTGTCCTTCCGCATAAAATTCCTTTCTGTATTCTTTCAACAGCTCGCTGATAAGCGTCGCCGGATCGGAATTATCGGGCAGCTCGCTCAGCCCCCGGTGCGTACGGACCTCGTTGAGATAGGCGATGCCGTCGGATGTTTGACCCGTAGACTCCGCCGCGATATAATACATCTCGGAGATACGGATCAGCGGCATGAGATATTTCAATGTCTCCGGTGCATTGTCCGGCTGGAGGAATTTCGACGGGAACTTCTGCCCATTGCTGGTGTACCAGAGATAAAGGTTGCGGTAGTCCGTAGAACCCCCGCTGGTGACCTCGAAGATGTTCTGGATATTATCGTCTGTGTTCGTCAGAGGAGTATAGGTGTTACCTCCCTGGAAATGTCCCAGCACGAATACCGACAGGTCCGATATGTACAGGGCAAAAACATGCTCCGTGGAAAAAGTGCGGTCCCGCTGATCGTCATTCGCCGAGATGGCCGTCTCTGTAACAAAGGGGAATTTTCCGCTGTTGATAACTTCCTGCGCATATTTGAGGGCGTTCGTCTAATCGCCTTTATAGAGATAGATCCTCGCCTTCAGCGCCTTTGCCGCATACAGGTTGAAATGACAGCTCCTGCGTTGCAGAAAATTATCCGAAGAATAAGCGCCTCCGTTAGTCCCCTCAGTGATGGGGTCCTGCGCCAGCAATGTCTCTGCATCGGAGAGGTCCTTCAGGGCCAGGTCCGTCACTTCCGCGACCGTGGAGGAAGGCGTTACTTTTTTTGTAAGCGTCGTCACATAAGGGATCCCCGCTTTGTTGCTACCGGTGAGATAAGAAGGCGCGAACAGCCGCAGCAGATCAAAATGGATATAGGCGCGAAGACCCAGGGCCTCACCCTTCACCAGTGCATAGTCGTCCCCTGTAAACGCGCCCTTATGGCCGTCTATCTGGTCGAGAACGTTATTGATATTGGCCAGCACATTATAGGCGCTGTCCCATATATTGTTCACCCGTGCCAGCGTCAGGGTATTGGTATAATTGTAATCTCCATCTCCGTAATAGAAGTTGATCGTGTTGGAAAGATCATAGTCCTGGCTGCGGGCAGCGGCAAAACCCATGGTCATCTCGCCACCGTACAGCGCGGGGCGGCCCATCAGGCTGTAGCCGCCGTACAGCGCATCCTTGAATCCCTGGCCCGTGCTCAACAGCTGCTCTTCCTTCACCTGGGACTTTGGTCTTACGTCCAGCCATTTGTTACAGCCTGCTACCAGCAGGATCACTGCCAGCAGCAGCATAGGTATGAGTCTATGTAGCGTCATATTCTTTGTTTTGGTAATTTCTTAAAAGCTGGTTTGAATGGATAAGGAATAAGTATGTGCAAAGGGATATTGAAGCCCCCTCTCCTCTTTTACGGACCTGAAATAGAAAGGCTCGTTCGCATACAGGCTGACCCGCAGGGTTTTTATGACCGAGGTCTTCAGGCCCGACGTCTTCAGGAAAGCCCAGTTCTTAAAGTCATACTGCAGGGAGATCGATTCGCACATCAGACGGTTGTCGTTCTGCACGAACCGTGATGAAGGCAATGTGATCCCATTATCCGCGATGTTCTTGAAAAAGGTCTTGTCGCCCGGCTTTTGCCAGCGCTCTTCCAGCACCCTTTCATCCACGTTGAACCTCAGGTCCGCGTTCTCCACCCTGTCCACCAGGGTCTGGTTATACACCTGGCCGCCCGTATAAAAGCTAAACTGTGCATTGAACGTAAGCCCCTTGTACATCAGGTTCGTTCCGAAAATGCCACGGACCTTTGGATTGAGATCCCCATCCACCACTTTGTCCGCAGGGTCCCAGATAAAGGTGGAAGAGCCGTCCTGCTTGCGAAAAACTTCTTTACCCGTGGCAGGATCGATGCCCTGCGAAGGCACGACAAAGATGGCCGACATGGATTGCCCCTCTTTATACAGCTGTACGGGCGCTGTCTGGCCGTTGGTCACCTGCTTGCCGTTCTGCTGGTCGTTGTAATCTTTCAGCGCATTGGAGATATGACGGAGCTTGTTGTCGTTGTGGAAGAAAGACCCGTTGATGCTCCAGTTCAGCTGCCGGCGGTCATTGCGCACCAGCACCAGCCGGGCGTTCAGCTCATAGCCGTTGTTCTCCACCTCACCGACATTCTCCTTGTAGGAGGAGAACCCGATGGAAGGCGCCGAGGTAAGGTCTATCAGCTGGTCCTGTGTCCTTTCATGATAGTAATTGGCCGTCATGGACAGACGGTTGTTGAACAGGTTGACGTCCGCGCCGATGTTCAGCGTCTTTTTTTGCTGCCATTTCAGATCTTTATTACCCAGGCCGAGCAGATAGGCGCCAAGCCCGTCCAGGTACCGTACATTGGTAAAATACTCATAGGTAGTCATGGCCTGGTATGCGGGGAAGTTCTGCGAGCCCGTGATCCCGTATGATCCCCGCAGCTTCAGGTAATTGATAGCCCCCAGATTTTGCGCCCATTTTTCATGATGCACATTCCAGCCTGCGCCGGCAGACCAGAAGGGAGCGAACTTATTGGCCGTGCCGAACTGGGAAGACCCATCGGTGCTGACCGACAGGTCCGCCACGTATCGGCTGTCATAGGAATAATTGAAGTTGGAGAGAAAAGTGACGTGCCTGGTGAGGCTCTCGAAGCCCGTGGGTTTGCCGTTCTGCTGGTATTGGGCCGCATACAGCGGGTTGTCGAGGAATTGATTGGGGAACCCTTCCGCCACTATGACCGTCTGGTCCTGGCCGGCCTCGCCCAGGTCATACCCCACCGTCGCATAGAGCAGGCTTCTGCCCATCAGCCGGTTGAAATCCAGGTACGAGCTCATCTCATAAACATTAAGGTTCCCGTTGCCTTGGGTATATGTCCCCTTGCGAAAAAAATCCTGGCTGCTGTAATTCAGAAATGCCGTATGATCGGCAGGCAGGAACACATTTTGATCGTTCTTCTGCCTGGTGATGTTGAAGTTGCTGCGGAACTTTAAGCTCTGGGAAATGTTCCACTCCAGCGAAAAATAATCTATCATCTCCTGGTAGCCGCTGTTATCCTTTGTATTGATAGTGCCGTTGTAGTAAGGGTTAGCCACGAGGAAGGTGTCCTGCAGTCCCGGCGTATTGATCTGGTCCACTACTTTCAGGACATTGCCCGACGGGTCACGTACCCGCCAGTAAGGGTTCATCCTTGCATAGTCGGAGAAGCTTCCGTAAGGGGAATTGTTCCCTCTGTTAGAGCTATAGGACAGATAATTGCGGAACAGCAGCTGTTTGTACCGATAGGAGAGCATCATGCCTCCTGTATAGGTATTGCGCGCTGAACCTTTCATCACGCCCGTGCTGTTGTTGGCCGACAGGTCCACCGCATAGCGCAGATAGGCATCGCCGCCGTCCAGGTACATATAGTGACGCTGGCCAAAGGAATTACGCACCGGCTGGGCCAGCCAGTCCGTGTTGACGCCTCTTTCAATTTCTTTATACCTGTCGTTATAACGCTCGTTCATCCACTGCTGCCGGGCAGGGTCCTCCGAGGTATAGAGACCGGCCGCCTTTTCCGCCTGCAGCTTGCGCGCACCGTCCAGCAGATGATAGGCGCTGAGGTCCGGCGTTTCCAGCGTAAAGTCACCCGTATACGATACACGCAGCTTTCCCGGCTCCGGCTGTTTGGTATTCACCACCACCACCCCGTTGGCGCCGCGGCTGCCATACAAGGCC
>DASZVM010000744.1:0-10034 GCA_035547295.1 Puia sp.
CAGGTATGGCCGGGCTGGTGTCATTTCCCCGATTTCACCAGTGAAAAAGGCCGGGCCTGGTGGCGGAACGAGGTACGCCATTTTACGGACGCGGGCATATCAGGCATCTGGAACGACATGAACGAGATCTCCACCTGGGGACAGAAAATGCCTGACAATGTCATCTTCGACTTCGATGGGGCACAGAGCACTCACTTGCAGGGACACAATGTCTTCGGGCTGGAAATGGCCCGCAGCAGCTATGAAGGTTTCCGGGCAGCCTCCGGCAAACGGCCCTTTATCCTTTCGCGCAGCGGCTATGCCGGTCTGCAACGCTATTCCGCCATCTGGACGGGTGACAACCGGGCCGAGGACGACCATATGCTGGCCGGTGTACGGCTTCTCACCAGCCTGGGGCTCAGCGGCGTCCCTTTTACAGGCATGGACATCGGGGGCTTCACCGGCAATCCCTCTCAAAACCTCTACACCCGCTGGATCGAGTTGGGAGCGTTTATCCCTTATTTCAGAAATCATACAGGCAATAATTCCAAGGCGGCGGAACCCTGGACATTCGGAGAGGACATCCTCGATATCGCCCGCCGTTATATCAGCCTGCGTTATACGCTGCTGCCCTATATTTATTCCAACTTCCGGGAAGCCACCCAGGACGGCATGCCTGTAGTAAGAAGTCTCGCCATCGACTACACTCACGACCAGCGAATTTATGACCCACGCTACCAGAACGAATTCCTCTTAGGCCCCTCCATCCTGGTGATGCCGCAGGAAGGCAGTGCCGCCTTTGCAAAGGTCTATCTTCCGGAAGGAGAGTGGTATGATGCCTATACGGGTGTCCGGACCACGGGCGGCCAGGAAAAGGTCCTGGAGCTCACACCCGATCATCTTCCTGTATTCATCCGGGGCGGCAGCATCCTCCCCCGTCAATCCGTGATCCAAAACACCAACGAAAGCCCTTCCGATACCCTGGACCTGCACATCTACAAGGGCAGCCGGCCGGACAGCCTCGTGTATTATGAAGATGACGGTGAAAGCTATGCGTACGAGAATGGGGACTACTATCAACGCAGCATCCATTTCGATCCGGCGGGACGGAGGATAACCCTGGACAAGCCGGAGGGGCAGCGCGCTTCCCGCTTCCATCATCTCCGCCTGGTGCTGCACGGGTTCCCGGCGGGGAAGCCGGGAGGGGTCGATCCTGAAGAAAAGCATATGTCCTTTTTACCCGGGGATGCTTTATCCGAGCCCGTCAGAACAACAGTAATTGCTAACGATAACAAGGCCATCAGCCTGCAGTATTGATCCATTTTTAATCTTGTCATATATGACTCTTACCAAAACCAGACAGCTATTGGCAGCTTTGCCCCTCCTGCTCCTGCTATACACGGCTGCAAAAGCCCAGGGACAGACCATCCCTATCCAGGGCACGGTCCGCAATGAAAAAGGCCAACCCATCGGGTCCGCCTCCGTTGCCATACAAGGCGCCCGTGGCGGCACGACGACAGACGACCGGGGCCGTTTTTCGATGACCGTCCCACGCAACGTTATGTTGATCGTCAGCTATGTCGGATACGACACCCTGCATGTCCGTGCAGCCCCGGAGCTGGATATCCTTCTGCGGCCATCCACCGGCTCCCTCAACGATGTCATCGTCATCGGCTATGGCAGCGTAAAAAAGAAAGAGGTCACGGGCAGCATTGCCACGGTCACAGCCAAAGATTTTCAACAAGGCAGCATTACGACCCCTGAACAACTGATCGCCGGAAAAGTGGCCGGCGTATCCATCACCTCGTCCGGCGGTACGCCCGGCGGCGCGGTGACCATCCGTATCCGGGGCGGCGCCTCCATCAACGCCAGCAACGATCCCCTCATCGTCATCGACGGTCTGCCATTGAGCGGGAATAATATCTATGGCGTATCCAACCCATTGAGCATGGTAAACCCTGTCGATATAGAATCCTTTACCGTACTAAAAGACGCGGCCGCCACGGCCATCTACGGCTCCAGGGCTTCCAACGGGGTCATCCTCATCACGACAAAAAAAGGCAAAACGGGAAGACCTGTCACCAACTTTTCAACGCAGGTGTCCATCTCAAGGCTGATCAAAGAGGCAGGCCTGATGTCTGCCGCACAATTCCGGCAGTATGTCGACAGCCTGGGCAGCAGTACCTTCAAATCCCTTATGGGTAACACCGTCACGGACTGGCAGAAAGAAATCTATCAGACAGCGATCAGCACGGACAATAGCCTCAGCCTCACAGGATCGCTGAAAGATATACCCTACCGGGTATCCGTAGGCTATCTCCGCCAGGACGGCATACTCCGGACGGACAACCTGCAGCGCATGACGGGCGCCATCTCGCTGAGCCCCCGGCTGCTGAACGGCAGTCTGAAAATGGATATCAACCTGAAGGGTTCTCTCAGCAAAGCCCGCTTTGCCAACCAGGGGGCCATTTCCTCCGCTGTCTATTTCGATCCCACGCAACCCGTGCATGCCAAGTCGGACTACGGCAATTATTTTGAATGGGCCTCCGTCGATCAGTCCACCGGCGCAGTAACCCTTAATAAGCTGGCGCCCAAAAACCCGGTGGCCATGCTCGATCTTTATCACAACCTCAGCGATGTCAGAAGAAGCTTTGGCAATATACAGCTGGATTACCGGCTGCCCTTCCTGCCCGACCTTCACGCCAACCTCAACCTGGGCTACGACGTCGCACGTGGCTACGGCACCATCAAAGTGCCGGCTTACGCGGCCCAGAACTTCCTGGACACAGGGCAGAATAATCAGTACAGGAACAAGACAGGCAATACAGTAGCAGAGTTCTACCTCAGCTATGACAGGAACATCAAAACCATAAAAAGTCATGTTACCGCCACGGCCGGCTATGGATATTACCACAATATCTCCTGGAACTACCTCTATCCCTTTATCAATGCAAAGAACGATACGGCGCTGGGCACCCGGCAGAACCATCCCTTCGACAAGATACAGACCGTCCTGCTGTCCTATTATGGAAGGCTGGTGTACTCCTTCGACGACCGCTATTACCTGGCGGGCACTATCCGCACCGACGGGTCTTCCCGTTTCAGCCCCGATGTGCGCCAGGGCATATTTCCTTCCGCCGCCTTTACCTGGCGGGCCAGCCAGGAAAGCTTCCTGAAGAACAACCGTACCCTTTCCGACCTGAAGCTGAGGCTGAGCTATGGCATCACAGGCAACCAGGACGGCATCAGCGCTTATCCTTACCAGGCAGTCTATGGTCTCAGCGACAACAGCTCCCGGGTACAATTCGGGGACAGCCTTTACAATATGGCCTCTCCTGCCGCCTATGACGAGAACATCAAATGGGAACAGACCACTACTTATAATGCAGGTCTCGACTATGGCTTCCTGCAAAACAGGGTCAGCGGCAGCATCGACCTCTACTACAAAAAGACAAAGAACCTGCTGAACATCGTCCCTGTCCCTACCGGCTCCAACTTCAGCAGCACCCTTCTCACCAATGTGGGAAATGTGGAAAATAAAGGAGTGGAATTCCAGCTCAGCGCCAACCTGGTAAAAAAGAAAGCCTTTAGCTGGGATGCGGGCTTTAACGTGGCTTACCTGCAAACAAAGATCACCAACCTTACGGCGGTGAAAGACTCCACCTATGCAGGGACGCTTTACGCCAACAATGTCCAGATCAATACGGTGGGTTACGACCTGGGCTCCTTCTATGTCTACCACCAGATCTATGACAAGACGGGCAAGCCCATCGAAGGTGTATACCAGGATGTAAACAAGGATGGCGCTGTCAACACGGCCGACCTTTATCATTATAAGTCGCCTTTCCCAAAAGTGATCATAGGTTTTTCTACCCAATTCACCTGGCAGCGCTGGACACTGAATACGGTGCTGCGGGCCAACCTGGGCAATTACATGTACAACAATGTCGCCACCGGGGCCGTCCGGTCGAATATCTTCAACACCCTGGGCTACCTGGCCAACACTTTCAGCGACGTGCTGCACACAGGGTTCTATTACAGCCAGCCCCAATCCGATCATTATGTGCAGAACGCGTCTTTCCTGAAGATGGACAACCTGGGCATCAGCTATAATGCGGGCCGGGTATTCCGCGAGCACGCTCAGCTTCGCATCAATGCCAACTGCCAGAACGTGTTCACCATAACGAAATATACAGGCATCGATCCGGAAATATATGGCGGCTATGACAATGCGCTTTATCCGAGACCGAGGATCTATGTGCTGGGATTAAATCTACAATTCTAACTATTCAACTCTTTCCATATGCGAACCAATCTCTTATACCTGCTGTGCATTGCCGGCCTTTTCAGCTCCTGCAGCAAAGACCTCAACCAGCAGCCCCTGCTTTCCAATACTTCGGCGACACAGTACAGCACGCCCCTGGGCTACAAACAGGCCCTTGCAAAAGTGTACGGCAGCTACAGCCTCACCAGCAGCGCCGGCACAGGCTCGTCGGATGTAAATGTAGCAGGCATCTCCGACCCTGCCACGACAGATTTTCTGCGGGCCTGGTGGAATGCGCAGGAGCTGACCACCGACGAGGACGTATGCGCCTGGAATGACGGGGCCCTGCAGCCTTTCCACAATTTCAACTGGACGGCCTCCAATGTTTATATCACAGCATTGTACACCCGCAGCCTGTTCCAGATCACCGTCTGCAACGAGTTCATCCGCAACGCCACGGACGAAGCCATCAGCAGCCATGGCTTCACCGGCAAGGATGCCGAAGACATCAGACACTACAGGGCGGAAGCGCGTTTCCTACGGGCTTTTCAATATTGGGTGCTGCTAGACCTCTTTGGCAACCCGCCGTTTATTACGGAGAAAGACCCCATCGGGAAATATATCCCCCAGCAGATCAAAAGGGCCGACCTTTTTGCCTATGTGGAATCCGAGCTGAAGGACATCGACGCATCTCTTGCAGCGCCCCGGGGGAATGAATACGGACGGGCGGACCAGGCCGCAGCCTGGGCACTGCTGGCACGCCTTTATCTCAATGCGGAAACCTATCTTGGAGCAGGCCAGAAAAAATATACGGAGGCCATCCAGTATGCTTCCAAAGTGCTGAATGCCGGCTATACGCTGATGCAGCCTTACAGGAGCCTCTTCCTCGCCGACAACGATAAGAATAACCCGGAAGTGATACTACCCATCGCCTATGACGCCACCAACAGCCAGAACTTCGGCGGCACCACCTTCCTCATCTGCAGCGCCCATGGCACAGACCCTACGGACAATAAAAATTTCGGTATCCCCGGCGGCGGATGGCAGGGCAATCGCAGCACCAAGCCCCTGCCCCAACGGTTCGGGGATTACAGCGGCGCAGGAGACAAACGGGCGCTTTTTGGCACCGGCACCCTTGAAGTGGCCGATGTGCTCACTTTCGGCGATGGCGTCAGCGTACACAAGTTCAGCAACCTTCGCAGCGACGGCACGATGCCCGCATCTCCCAACGGCGTCCTATGCAGCACGGACTTCCCCTTGTTCAGACTGGCCGAGATGTACCTCGTATACGCGGAAGCCGTACTCCGGGGCGGCAGCGGCGGCGACCAGGCCACTGCCCTGTCCTATGTAAATAAGCTCCGGGAAAGGGGATATGAAAATAATAGCAACGATCTCACCAGCCTCAGCCTCCAGGATGTGCTCAGCGAGAGACAAAGGGAGCTGTACTGGGAAGGGTTCCGGCGAACCGACCTTATCCGCTATGGACAATTCACCGGCAGCGCTTATCTCTGGCCCTGGAAAGGAGGTGTTGCGGGCGGCGCGTCCGTGGACCAGCACTTCGCGCTATTTCCCATCCCTTCCACGGACATCATTGCAAATCCCCATCTCATTCAAAATCCGGGTTATTGACCCTTCACTGATAAAAATGAATATCATGCGATATAGGTTCTTTCTCATTTTTCTGCTGGCCGCCTGTAAAAAGGACGGTGCACAGCTGCAGCTGCAACAGGGAGCTTTTCCCTCCGATGCCCTTTCGGCAAACAGGGGAAGCGTCTCGCTCTCGGCCGCCAATATCAACGATACCGCCATCATTTTTAAATGGCCGGAGGTCGCTTATGGCATATCCGTGCCTGTGAGCTATACGCTCCAGCTGGATAATGTCTCGGATACTTCGGGCGCCGCCGGCTGGGCCAATGCCAAAAGCTTTTTATCCTTCTCCCCTACCCTGGCGCTGGCAGGCACCGATCTGAACAGCTTCGCCACCAGCGCCGGATTCACGCCCGGCGTAGCCAGTCCCGTTGCAGCCCGTGTCATCAGCAATGTCGTCCAGCAGAATGGCTCCGGCTCTACCGTGCCCTCCGTTTATTCGAATACCCTCGTCATCAACCTGACCCCGCCCCCTTTCCCTCCCTTTCTCTATGTTCCCGGCGCCTACCAGGGATGGGACCCGGGCTCGGCCCCCAAGCTCATGCAGCTCGCGGGAAAGGCAGGGCTTTATGAAGGATATGCCTATATCACAGGCCAATACTTCAAATACACCGATGCCCCGGACTGGAACCATACCAACTATGGCGATGGCGGCAACGGCTCCTTTAGCACGGATGGACAGGCTGCGGGTCTCTCCGTGCCCAATGACGGCTATTATGAGCTGACGGCTGACCTGCTTACCAACAAATGGACAGCCACCGCCACTACCTGGGGCATCATCGGGGATGCGACACCAGGCGGATGGAATAACGATACCCAAATGAGCTATGATGCCGCGGGTCAGGTCTGGAAAGTGACGGCGCATATGGTACAGAATGGTTCCTTTAAGTTTCGCGCCAATAATGCCTGGGCCATCGACTTCGGTGTCGACAATACGGGCAGGCTGGTGTATGCGGATAACCCCTTCTTCGGCTATACGCCGGGGTTGAACAACCTCTCTGTGCCCGAAGACGGCGACTACACGATCATCCTGGACCTGCATGTGTCAGGGAATTACACCTACCAGCTGAACAAGAACTAAAAGATGATGAAAATGAATTTGATATACGCCGGTGTTTTTATGTTTTTGGCTTGCCAAAAGTCTGCTGAAAAAATTTCGGTTACGCCACCTCCCGTGGACACGCTGCCGGTGCAATACGGCACACCCTACACGGAAACGCCTTCCGCACAGGACGCCGTCATCTACCAGGTGAATTTGCGCGCCTTTAGCCGGCAAGGGAACTTCAAAGGAGTGGAGGACAGGCTGGACTCCATCCGCGGCCTGGGCGTCAATGTGCTGTACCTGATGCCTGTCTACCCCGTGGGTGTAACGAAGTCCGTCAACTCCCCCTACTGTGTAAAGGACTATGCAGGCGTCAACCCGGAATTCGGCACCCTCGCCGACCTGCGTTCCCTGGTCGATCAGGCGCATGCAAGACATATGGCCGTCCTGTTCGATTGGGTGGCCGACCATACCTCCTGGGACAATGCCTGGATCACCCAGCACCCGGACTGGTATCTAAAAGACGGCAGCGGTAATATCATCTCTCCACCCAACACGGGCTGGAATGACGTGGCAGCCTTGAATTTCACCAACACGGATATGCGTAAAGCCATGATCCGCGCCATGCAATCCTGGATATACACGGCCAATATCGACGGCTACCGCTGTGATGCCGCGGACTTTATCCCGGCAGACTTCTGGAAGGCAGCCCTGGATAGCCTGAAAAGCATCCCGGGACATAAGCTGCTGCTTTTTGCGGAAGGCACCCGTAAAGACCATTTTACCGCAGGCTTTCAGCTGGAATACGGCATGGGTTTTTACTATACCCTCCGCGACCAGGTCTTCAAAGCCGGCAGGCCGGCAAAACTGATAGACAGTCTTAATACAGCGGAATATACCAACGCAACGGCCGGAGCGCAGGTGGTAAGATACATCTCCAACCATGACGTGGATAATTCGGATGGCACACCGCTGGACCTCTTTGGCGGAAAAACAGGCTCCATGGCCGCCTTTGTCATGGCGACCTATATGAAAGGTGCGCCGATGATCTACAACGGACAGGAAGTGGGCTGTCCCATCAAGCTTAATTATTTTAACAACAGCACTACCATCGACTGGACCATCAACCCGGACATGAAGGCGGAATATAAAAAGCTGCTCGCTTTCCATAATAACAGCACGGCCATCCGCAGCGGCACGCTTCAGTCATACGGCAGCGATGACATCTGCGCATTTACAAAAACTTCCGGCGGGAGTACCGTGCTGGTGCTGGTGAACCTGCGTAACAAGGCCATCGACTATATCCTGCCTTCAGTCCTGGCCAATACGGACTGGACGGACGTTCTTGATGGAACGATGCAGCATTTGGGTAGTACGATCACTTTGCCGGCTTATGGATATAAGGTGTGGTTACTCCGACCTTAAGCTGATGGCAGGATTGGCCACCCCTGCCTTGATGGACTCATAGCTTACGGTGATCCAGGCGATCAGCAGGGCTGCCAGCGGCGCCGCCACAAAGATGACCCAGCCCACCCTGTCATGATAGGCAAAGCTCTCCAACCATTTGTTCACCGCCCACCAGGACAATGGGATAGCGATCACCGTGGCAACCAGTATCAGACGGGTGAAGTCCGTCGACAACAGACGCAGGATATTGAAGAGCGAGGCGCCCAGCACCTTCCGCACCCCGATCTCCTTTGTCCTTTGTTCGGCCATGTAGGCAGACAGCCCATACAGCCCCAGACAGGAAATAAAGATGGCGAGGGCGGCAAATAAATTAAAGATGTTGCCCATCTGCTGCTCCCCTTTGTATTGACCCGCCAGTTCCTGGTCCAGGAATCCGTATGAGAAAGGATACGCGGGGTTCAGATCATGGCTGATCTTGCCCAACGCGCTGATCGTCGCCCCGGTAGCGCCCGGCTTTGCCCTTACAACCACCGTACCTCCCCAGTTATTGAGACGGATGACCAATGGCTCGATAGCTGTCTGCATCGGCTTGAAGTGAAAATCTCCTACCACTCCGATGATCGTCCCTTTTGCATCCTGGAACGTGATCTGTTGCCCTATGGCGCTTTCCGGCGTCATACCCATGATCCGGGCCGCTTTCTCATTGAGGATAAAATTACTGGTATCTGCTTTAAAGGCGGTGGAGAAGACACGGCCGCTAAGAAGCTTTGTCTGGAAAACATCAAAAAAGTTCTCACTCACATCCATGGACGGGACAATGATCTGGGTCTTGGGGTCCTTACCGGGCCAGTTGATATTGGCAGTACCGCTTTCCAGGTCGGTAGGCAGTTGCGATATGATCGTCCACCGGCTGGTGAACGGGCCCTGTTGCAATTCATCCCGTAATGCCCGCTGCTTGCTCCAGATATCACCCGTCATCGGCATATACAGCAAGTTCTCCTTTTCAAAACCCAGGTTCTTGTGCTTGATATAGGTCAGCTGTTTATAAATGACCACCGTGCCCACGAGCAGCACAATGGAGACGACGAACTGCATGACCACCAGCCCATTCCGGAAGATCCGGTTGCCCCCCAGACTGCGCAGGTTGCCCTTCAGCACCCGCACAGGCTGAAACCCGGAAAGGAATACAGCCGGGTAGCTGCCGGAAAGAAGCCCTGTAACAGCTGCGATACCGAGCAGTCCGGCCCAGATCTTTCCATCCCATAAATGGATGGTCAGCGTCTTCCCCGCCAGCTGGTTGAACACGGGCAGCAGCAGGTACACAAGCCCGATGGCTGCCAGCAGGGAAAAGAAGGAGATGAGCAGGGACTCGCCCAGGAACTGCCAGACCAGCTGTCTCCTTACGGCCCCGACCACCTTCCGAAGGCCTACCTCCTTTGCCCTTCTCGCCGAACGGGCCGTTGCCAGGTTCATAAAATTTATACAGGCCACCACCAGGATAAAGATGGCCACCACAAAAAAGATGTTGACATACTGGGCATTGCCATGCATGGGGAGGTCCACCTGCAAACCCGAAGAATACAGGTGAATATCCGCCACGGGCTGCAGCTGGAAATTTACCTTCAGGTCCTTCACATGCTTTTTATATATGTCGTCCATCTGATGCTGCAGCCGGCCCAGGGAAGCGGGCGTGGC
>DASZVM010000745.1:0-4199 GCA_035547295.1 Puia sp.
CACAGGCGACAAGGCCCTATGACGGCTCCGCACAAACCTGGGACACGCAATACTGGAGCCTCTGGGTCACCGGCAATGGCGGCGGTATCTTTAAGGATATCTGGTCCGCCAGTACTTTTGCCGCTTCGGGTTTCTATGCAGAAAATACTTCCACCCGGGGCAGGATCTACGCCTTGTCCGTAGAACACCATGTCCGCAACGAAGTACGGTTCAACAAGGTCTCCAATTGGGACGTCTATGCCCTCCAGTTGGAAGAAGAGAGCCGTGAAAGCTCCGAATGCCAGCCCCTGGAGATACAAGCGTGCAAGGATATGACCTTTGCCAATCTCTATATGTTCCGTGTCATCAGGGTAAAGGTCCCCTATCCCTATTCCATACGCACCTGGGATTGCAGGGACCTTGAGCTGCTGAATATCCACAACTACAGCCAGATCAAATACACGACGGATAACCCGTTGTATGATATAAACACAGATATAGAGGTCAGACCGACCGAATTAGCCAGACTGCTGATCACCGGCAACACGCCAAAGACCGCAACACAAAACAAACCCATCCAAACCCTCGCCAAAGGATTCGAATTCGCCATCGGTCTCTGCTCCGATTCAAAAGGCAATATATACTTTGGAGAACAACGGATGAAACGTATTTATAAATGGTCGGCAACGACCCAATCCTTACAGCTGTTAGCCGACTTCCCCTGGGAACCGCTTTCCCTGGCCTGCGATTCCAAAGACAACTTACTCGTTGTATTCAGGTACGATCCACAGCCCGGAAGGATGATCGATGGCAAACAGGAGATATATCAAAACCCGCCCGACGCAGCAGGTACCTCCTTCAGCGGCTGGGGCAACTCCGGTTTCGGCACGCTGGTCTATTCGATAAACCCCGACAACCCGGAAGAAACGATACAGCTCCTGAACAAAACCGCCACTACATCCGTAAAAAACCTCTACAAAGCCCTCTACCCATCCAATCGCTGGCGCGACTCTCATGACTTCAATCAGATATCTGTAACCAAAAACGACTCCTGTTGGGTTGCCCCTGACGGAAGGACCATCATCCCCATCTGCTATGACCTGGCAAGAGCATGCGCGCTCGTGGAAGCATTTCCCGGACGAATATTATATGCAGTTGATGAATACGACAAAAGGACGGTAAGGATGCAGGTGGATGCACATGGTTACCTGTCCAACCTTAGCTATTTCGTGGAAAAAGGAGAGTTCAATTCCATACCCGATGCACAGGGTGATGTATGGATAGCCGACGGGGATATTTACAAATACGATCCCGGTGGAGCACAAAAACAAATGATCCATACACCCGAACGCCCATCCACGCTGGCAATCACCGGCGACACGCTCTACTTCACCGGACGAAAAGCGCTTTATCGGACAAGGACGACGGCAACGATCACCCAACCTTAAGCTCGATAAAGCTCCTGGCGCTTTCCACCGCAGCTTTCAGTCCTTCCGGACGGTTGCCGCCACCCATTGCATAGGAAGGCTGACCGCCACCCGTACCACCGATCTCGGAAGCAGCCGCCTTGACGATCTGCCCCGCATGAAGACCATAGGACTTGATCGCTTCATCGCTCACAGCAACAGCGATCATCGGTTTGCCATCGATCACCGTACCCAGTACGACATATCCTATCTCTTTACGAAGCTCCATGGCCAGTTGCTTCAACGCATTTGAAGACGGCGCCTCCACGACAGCCGAAACATAATCACCTTTTTTCTCCTTTAACAGGCGGGCCCGTAAACCCTCCACCTGCTGATGCTCCATGGATTCCACCTTTTTCAAAAGCTCCGTCCTCTCAGACAGCAGCCCCTCGATGGACTTGATCACATGCTGTCCCTTCACCAGCTCCTGGATCTGGCGCACCTGCTGGATAAAACCGTCTACATAGTCCAACGCCTTTTTTGCCGTGACAGCCTCGATACGCCGGACACCCGCGGATACAGATCCTTCGGACAATATTTTAAACAACCCGATCTTACCCGTCGCAGATACATGCGTTCCGCCGCATAGCTCGATGGAGAAGGAGGGATCGAACACGATCACCCGTACGAACGCTCCGTATTTCTCTCCAAATGTAGCAGTGGCACCCATTTTCAACGCCTCATTGTACGGCATGTTCTGATAGGCCGCCAGCGGAATGTCCTGCCTGATCTTCTCATTCACGATATCTTCGACACGGGCTATTTCCTCATCCGACATTTTAGCAAAATGAGAAAAATCAAATCTCAGGAACTCATCGTTCAAATAGGACCCTCTTTGCACCACATGGCTTCCCAACACGCTCCTCAAAGCGCCCAGCAACAGGTGGGTAGCAGTATGATTATTCTCCACCGCGGTGCGGCGATCTTTATCAATAACAGCATGAACACTCACCGGCTCCGACAACCCGCTTAACACCCGCTCCAACTCCTTATCCGTAGCGATATGGATCACCAGCCCCGCCTCTTTCTTCGTATCATTGATCCGTACCGACGCTCCATTAAAGGTAAACACACCTGTATCGCCCGCCTGTCCGCCCATCTCTGCATAAAATGGCGTCCTGTCAAGCACCAGGTGATATTCCTTTCCCTTCTTGGTATTTACAATACGATATTTCATCAGCTGAGCCGTCGCCTCGTCACTATCATATCCAAGGAATTCAACCCCTTCGACAGCTCCCAGCTCCACCCAGTCGGAAGATTCCTTAACGGCATCCTTCCGGCTCCGCTCTTTCTGTAAAGCCAGCTCTTTATTGAACCCGGCGCCATCCACGGTAAACCCATGCTCGCGGCCGATCAGCTCCGTCAGGTCCAAAGGGAACCCATAGGTATCCGAAAGCTCGAACGCCTGCTTTCCCGTAATTTCCTTGCCACCGCCGGCTTCGGAAAATATCCTCTCCAGCCGGTCAAGTCCCCCCGTCAACGTATTCAAAAAGGATTTCTCTTCCTCTTCCACCACCCTGACGACAAAATCGGCCTGCTTATCCAGCTCGGGGAAAACCCCTTTGAACTGTGCTGCCAGCAGAGGTACCAATTTGTACATAAAAGGCTGATGAAGATTTAAATACGAATAACCATACCGGATAGCACGACGCAGGATCCGCCGGATCACATACCCCGCCTTTGCATTGGAAGGCAGCTGCCCGTCGGCAATGGCAAACGCCACCGCCCTGATATGATCCGCTACCACCCGCATGGCCACATCCGTATAGTTCTGCGCAGTAGTGGAAGGATCCGTGGTCTTCGTATATTTCTTGCCCGACATCTCCTCCAGCAAGGCAATCGATCCCTGGAATACATCCGTGTCATAGCTGGATTTCTTTCCCTGCAACACCATGCACAACCGCTCGAAACCCATCCCCGTATCCACATGCTTTTCGGGCAGCCCCACCAGCGACCGGTCAGCCTTCCGCTCGAATTGCATAAAGACGATATTCCAAACCTCCACCACCTGCGGGTGATCTTTATTTACAAGGTCCTTACCCGGCACCTTCAAAACATCGCTTTCATCCCTCACATCCACATGTATCTCGGAACAGGGACCACAAGGCCCTACATCTCCCATCTCCCAAAAATTGTCCTTCTTGGAACCCATGATGATCCTGTCCTCACTGCCCAATATTTTCTTCCAGATATCGAACGCTTCCTTGTCGACACCCAGTTTCTCCTTCTCATCACCCCCAAAAACAGAAACATAGATCCTGTCTTCAGATATCTTATACACCTCCGTCAACAGTTCCCAGGCCCAGGCTAATGCCTGCTCCTTGAAATAATCTCCAAACGACCAGTTGCCGAGCATCTCGAACATGGTGTTATGATAGGTATCAAAACCCACATCCTCCAGGTCATTATGCTTCCCGCTCACCCGGAGACAACGCTGCGTATCCGCAATACGCTTCGAAGGCGGCTTGGCATTGCCCAAAAAATAATCCTTGAACTGGGCCATCCCCGAATTATTGAACATCAGCGTAGGATCATTCTTGGCGATCAGGGGCGCGGAAGGCACGATCAAATGTCCTTTCGATTGAAAAAAATTCAAATATGTCGACCTGATCTCACTGGAAGTCATCATATAATAAATAATATATTATTTAAATAAAATAAGCCCGGTCATATGACCGGGCCCAAAATTACTTCTTTTTGCCCTACTTCAGATACGGCTGAAGCAGCCCTTTCCATATCGCATACCCTTTGGCA
>DASZVM010000746.1:0-4615 GCA_035547295.1 Puia sp.
CTTTGGCCAGGAATATCAAGGTCATTCTCCTGACACCTTCCCCTGACCTGAGAAGCGATATCGTTACGCCTGGGAATGAATTAGAGCAGCATGCAGAACAAATAAGGGAACTGGCAAGAAAATATCACACGGGACTGGCTGACCCTTTTAAAGCTTTCCAGGAAATTGCAAAGCATGGCGGAAAGATCCGGGATTACATGTCGCATGTGAACCATCCCAATAAAAAAGGGCATGAAATTATTGCGGATGCGATCATAAAATGGTTTTAACCGGGCTATATTCTTACCGCTTCCCGTGTAGCGGCCGACCTGTAAATGGCTTCTACCACGCGGATGTCATGCAGTCCTTCTTCACCCGGCACCAGCATGGGTTTCTTTTGCATAATGGACAGCGCATCGTCGTCCATTTGTTTTGCCTGTTGAAAGGGGACGTCATAGGGGTGATGGATCGTACCCAGGGGACTCGTGCCATTCTGACCATTGTATGCTGAATAGGGTTGCATCTTTATCTCCCCTTTTTCGCAGGCGATGTTGAGAAAGTTGATGTTCTCGCCAAAACTGGTTTTTATGTCGGCTCTTGCGCCACCGGGAAATTCAAGCGTAGCGATAGTGGTTTCATCCAGCCCATTTTTGTAGATCTCCGGGCGCGTGGTGGAGGTTTGGGCCGATACGATGGCAACGGGTTCCATACCCGTGCCCAGCCTTGCTCCCTGTATGGCGTATACGCCCATGTCGTACAATACGCCGCCGCCCATTTCTTTTTTCTGTTTCCAGTGGTTGGTGCGGGTCTCGAAGTAGCCGGCCCCGCAGGTCACTTTGGTTACTTTTCCCAGCTGTTTTTCTTTTACAATGCGGCGCCATTCCTGTGTATTCGGTTCATGATGCAGCCGGTAACCGATGGCCAGGGACTTTTTGTTCTTTCGGCATGCGTCGATCATGGCGCTGCACTCAGCCTCTGTCAAAGCCATCGGCTTTTCACACCACACGTCCTTTCCCGCATTGGCGGCCCTGATCACGTATTCTTTATGCATCGAGGGCGGCAGCACCACATATATCACATCTATATCCGGGTTGTCGGCAATGCTGTCGAAGTTCTGGTAACTATAGATATTCTTTTCGGGGATATTGTATTTTTTCTTCCATGCTTCCGCCTTTGCCGGCGTGCCCGTAACGATGCCTGCGAGATAGCAATGTTTAGTTTGCTGTAATGCGGGGGCCAGCAGGTCAGTGCTGTAATATCCCAGACCTGCCAGCGCTATGCCCAGTCTGTCCTTATAACGGGTGGATGAGAATATTTTTTGAGGTGAAAGTAAGAGGAGGCCGCTGCCTGCAGCAATTGTTTTTACAGCATTTCTGCGTGATATAGTACTCATGTTTACAGGACTTTAAGGTTTAAGTGAAGTTATAAATTCTGCCTGATCCCTGATCCGGCTGAAAAAAAGTTTTGCGTGTTAAACGTTTAACATATACATTTGCTTAAACGCTTAAGCAATTTTTTTCCATTTTATTGGGGATCAGAGCCTTGAATAAAAGTGAAACGTTTAAGCTTGGCCATTAAATTAACGATTGTGTTGCCATCTCATTCACCGCCATAGTGTCCGGTCCATCCCGGGCTTAGACCGGGAGTTCCCTCCCACTGTATATCCATTTTTAACGCCAAACCATCATTTATGAGACGATTGCTTTTATTCCTCATCTTAGGCATAACGGTCCTTCCTGTTATTGCCGTTGGAGCTCCAAAAAATTATTTCACAAGAACGATAACGGGCAGGGTGCAAAGCGCCGATGGGGCGCCGCTGGCAGGGGCCAGTGTTACAGTAAAAGGCACTACCATTGCATCCTCTGCCGACAACAAGGGTGCTTTCAGCCTTGACGTACCAGACAATATCAACAGTCCGGTGCTGGTCGTCAGCGCGGTGGGTTATGCGACGCAGGAAATAGCCGTCCATCAATCCAATCATGTAGATATCCGTCTGGAAGTAGATATCAAAAAACTCAACGACGTGGTTGTCGTGGGTTATGGTACGCAAAAGCGGAAGGACCTTACGGGTTCCATTGCGTCCGTATCGGCGGCACAGATAGAGCAGCGGCCTGTCAGCTCCTATGAGGACGCGTTGGCAGGTACGGTTCCCGGTATCGACGTTGCGCCCAGAAGCGCCAAGCCGGGCAATATCTCTGAAATAACGATCCGGGGGATCGGCACGATATCGGGTGACAGGGAGCCCCTGTTTGTCATCGATGGATTTCCTGCGGATGCCAACAGCGCGGCTGCCATCAATCCTGCCAATATCCTTTCCATCGACATATTGAAGGATGCATCTTCCACCGCCATCTATGGTTCAAGAGGCGCCAACGGGGTCGTCATCATTACCACCAAGTCGGGCAGATCGGGTTTTGCCAAGGTGGATGTGAGCCTGAAGACGGGTTTTTCAAAGGCCAATAAGCATGATTTTTACAAAACGCTGAACGGGGCTGAATATATAGAATGGTATAAGGAGAAGTTCCAGTTTGCAGGGACCCCGATGCCTTCCTGGATAACGAACTGGGACGGGACCAGCACCAACTGGCAGGATTATATTTACAGGACGGCCCCTTTCCGTGATTACAATGTGACCGTCTCGGGCGGAGGCGATAAGCTGAACTATATGTTCTCCGGCGGTTTCCTTAACCAAGACGATATCCTGTTGAATGCGGGCTACGATATGTATACTGCCCGTTTCAAGGCGGATTATAAAGCTTCCAGGCGTGTATCCATCGGAGTGAACCTGGCTCCCAGCTTTACAGTGCAGCGGTTGAGCGCGCCGGAAGACGATTATTCGGCCCTGGCGGGGGCTGCGGTGCTGCTGCCGCCCATCATTCCTGCTTATAATAAGGACGGCACCCCTTCCGACCCCAACACTTTTGGCGTACTGGGAAAGGCGATGGTCAATCCGATGACCATTGCAGCGAATTATCATCAGACCAATAAGAACATGTACCTGATGTCGAATGCATACGTCCAGGTAGACATTATAAAGGGCCTGACGTTCAAAAGCTCTATTGGCGCCAACATCACGGACAACAACTACCGGCTGTTCCAGGCAAAGGGGCTCAACGGCCAGGCTTTGTATCCCGTAACCGCCCTTGAGCTGAATTCGGCCCGGACAGTGAACTGGCTCAATGAAAATACCCTTACCTATAAGACGGTGCTGGCCGAAGACCATAAACTGGAGCTGTTAGGCGGCTATACGGTGCAAAAAGTGGACTATAATATCGTGGGCGCAAATGCGAACACCTTCTCCAGCAATCTTGCCCAGACCATCGGCTTTGGCGCGAACCAAAGCGCGTTCTCCGGTGCATCGGGCAATACGCTCTTATCCTATCTGGCCCGTGCCAATTATTCATATAAGGACAAATATCTTTTGACGGCCACGGTACGCCGGGACGGCAGCTCGCGTTTTGGCGCCAATAAGCTATGGGGCGTTTTCCCTTCGGTGGCTGCTGCCTGGAATTTGTCCAGTGAAGATTTTATGATGGGTGTCAAAGCCCTTGACCATGCCAAGATCAGGGCCAGCTACGGGATCTCGGGAAGCAACTTTATCGGTGATTTCACATCGAAATCCAGTCTTTCCTCCGTCAATCACTCCTTTGGGAATACGAATGTCGTTGGTTATGTCAACGGTGATCCGGGCAACCCTGACCTTTCGTGGGAAAAATCCAAACAGCTGGATATCGGGATGGACTTTGGGTTATTCAACCGTGTCAGCGTTACTGCCGACTACTTTAATAATACCAGCGACGGCCTGCTGCTGAATGTGAATGTCCCGACCTCCACCGGATATAGCGGGAACCTGGAGAATATAGGCAGCATGAAGAAGTGGGGATATGAGCTTTCCGTCAACGCCAATATCATCAAGAAAGCTGATTTCGGATGGGATGTGGGGTTCAATGTTTCTCACTTACGGCAGAAGGTATTAAAGCTGGGCCCCAACGGAGCTCCCCTGTACCAGTTCTTTGCGGTGCTGGTGACCAAGGTCGGAGGGCCGCTGGAGCAGGAGCATGCATTGCAGCAGATAGGGATACTTTCACAGGCAGATATAAATGATCCTAAAGTGGCCAAGAAGGCCGTAGGTGACAAGGCCGGGGACTATAAGTTCTATGACGCCAACAATGACGGGTTTATCGATGCTTTCAACGGTGCGGACGGGGTGCTCGTCGGCGATAACAACCCCCGCTGGCTCTATGGCATCAACACCAGCGTACGCTACAAGAACTTCAGGTTCTCTGCTTTGCTGCAGGGGCAGGCAGGGGCGAAGATGCTGGATTTTGTCTACCAGATCATGAGCCTTCATACGTACAATACCAATATGGACCATTTCTTCTATGACGGCCGTTACATTTCCGAATCTCAGCCCGGCAACGGACATACGCCAAGAGCAGGCTATAACGACGAAGGGGCTGTATCTTCCTGGGAGGTGCAAAAAACGGATTACCTGAGGATACGGAACCTCAATCTGTCTTATACGTTCCCCGCTGATCTCAGTAAAAAATTACTGGTGAACGATCTCCGGGCCTATATCTCGGTAGAGAACCTGTGGACCTTCAAGTCGTACCGCGGCGGTAACCCCCAGGCCGTA
>DASZVM010000747.1:0-6141 GCA_035547295.1 Puia sp.
TTACTTTAATGAGATTGAGACCCAGAGAAATCCATCTTCTCCTACTGTCGATCGATCTGATTATGTTGAACCTTAGCTTTCAGGTGGTGAAATTTTTCCTGGAAGGCGATGATCCGGACTGTTTGAGAAGGTTGCTAATCATTTTGAATGTGGGCTATTTGGTTATCAGCCCCATTTTTGTGGAAGATCTTAGGAACATGAAGACGGATTATCCTAAGATGGTCCGTTCGCTGATCCGGAGGTTTGTCTATTATTTCGCTTTTGATGCGCTTGTACTGATATGTTTCGACCAGGTGCCTTCTTGCCCAAAGCGGCAATTCCTGGCTACGTTCGTATTTTTCTTCTTCGGCAAGCTGGCCTTGTCTTCGTGGTACTTTTACCGTTATTCCTTCAAAACACATTTGTACCGGAGACCTACCGTCATTATCGGTAACAATAAATTAGGCAACCATCTGCAGGATTATTTTAATGTTAATAAATACCTGGGCATCCGGCCTCTGGGCGTGCTGTCGGAAGTGCCGGCCCGGCCCCAGGACAGGAATGTCCTCGGGTCGCTGGAAGATTTTCAAAAGGTCTTTGACGACCGGCCTTTCGAGGATGCGTTTATCGCATTGCCCCTCACAAAGGGCGATATGATCGCGCAACTGATAAAGGTAGCGGAAAGGAATGGGGTAAGGACGCATATCGTGCCGTATTACCAGGGTGTAACGAAGATCAATTTCAAGGTAAGCAACCTGGGCGAGATCCCTCTGCTGGAGATGCGCTCTTTCCCCCTGGATACTTATGCCAACCGTTTTCTAAAGAGAGCTTTTGATATTATTTTTGCAAGCATTATGATCGTCCTGCTTTTCCCGCTGGGATTATTGATAGCGCTTGCCATCAAATTGACGGGCAAAGGTCCCGTTTTCTTCCATGTCAATCGGCTGGGCGTGACCGGTAAACCTTTTAAGATATATAAGTTCAGGACGATGAAGCATGATCCCACCGGCGCTTCCACGCACCGGTCGACTTCGAAGAACGACGAGCGGATCACCCCGGTAGGAAAGATCCTGAGAAAGCTTAGTCTCGATGAGCTTCCGCAGCTGCTGAACGTACTGACCAATGAAATGTCGGTGGTCGGTCCAAGACCTCACCGGATCAACCTGAACAAAGACCTGCAGCAAAAGATGGGGCGTTATATGCTGCGGCATACGATCAAACCCGGGATTACGGGATGGGCCCAGGTCAATGGCTGGAGAGGGCCTACCGATACGAAGCTGCAGTATTGGGGGAGGACGTTGCATGACCTGTGGTACATCGAGCATTGGAATTTTTTCCTGGATATTTATATCATCTTCCTTACAGCGTTCAGGAAGAAGACGATCCTGACAGCATTTTGATCGTTTGCTTGCCTTATATAAGATATTTGCGACTTAAACCCTGTGGAATAAACCCTAGAACCGATAATACATATAATCATAAATGAAAAAGAGCAACCGATCATCGCTGCTGATGTCCTTTTGTGCCCTATGCTTTATTGCCTCCCTCACTTCGTGCATGTCGGCTAAACAATTGACTTATTTACGGGATGTCACACCCAATCAAACGATCAAGGGTGCACCTAAACCGCCTCCTGTCTACAAGATCAGGGTGGGGGACAACCTGTTTGTCAGCATCACCTCACAGGACCCTGACATGAACAAGATCATCGACCCTGCCAATGGCAATCAGAATAATCTAAGTTATGAAGGAGCTTCCGTCAGGGCGCTGAACGGAAATATCGTGCACGCGGATGGGACTATCCAGCTGCAGATGCTGGGAAAAGTGCCGGTGGAGGGAAAGACGATCAGCGAGGCCGAAGACCAGGTCAGGCTTGCCGCAAAGGATTATCTGAAGGAGGTGGCTGTTAAAGTAAGGGTCCTGACCTATAAGATCACAGTCGTGGGAGAGGTGAAGATGCCCGGTGTGTTCTACAATTACAACAACTACATAACGATCTTCGATGCCATCGGACTTGCCCAGGGAACCACGGATTTTGCTAAATTAGCAGATGTACTGGTGGTCAGGAATACGCCGACGGGCTCCAGGACCTATTCGTTGAACCTGAACAGTAAAACATCGCTTGCATCGGACGCATATTATCTTCAGCCTGGCGACGTAGTCCTCATACAACCCGCGAAAAACAAGGGGCTTCAGCAAAAGCTGCCATTTGCCGGCGTGCTCGTGGGGTCAGCTTCGGCTATTTTGCTGCTGTTGAACTACCTGCATAAATAAAGATCCAACGGCCTGGTTAAAAAAATATTGACAATCAAATTCTTAGCATACGCATGGAGACGAATAGAAATTCGCGGTCCCAGGGTTCCGGTGAAGGTGCCACATTCAGCAAGGAAATGATCTTCCCCGCTATCCTGAAGAACTGGTACTGGTTCATTGTGGCAGCTGCCCTGGGATTGGGGCTGGCCATGGCATTCAATAAGTTCTTTACCCGCAGCTATAAGAGTTCCATGACGCTGCTGATCCAGAACGACCCTCACCAGTCGCCGATGACCACCAGCCTGGACAACCTGAGCATAAAGGAGAAGACCATCAATATCCAGGACGAGCAAACCATCGTCTCTGCCTATAGTCTTCAGCTGCAGACCCTTCAAAATCTCGATTGGAAGACAACTATTTACAAAAAACTGATCATCGGTCAGAAAGACCAGTATAAGAACGAGCCTTTTGCGGTGGTTCTCCCCGAAGGGAAATACGAGTTCAGGGATGTCCCCCTTACCATCCGGATACTGGCGGGCGGCAATTATACGGTTGAATGCGACCATCATTATAAGGACGGGGATACCCTGAAGACGATAAAATTCAGCGAAAAGGGCTCTTTTGGCGTGCCTTTCGACAATACCTGGTTCCATTTTACCCTGGATTCGACGAGCCAGGGCGGCATGCCGTCGGCAGGGGACGAATATACTCTCCTGATCAATGACATCGCTCAGATGGCCATCAAATACCAGGGCGCGCTGGTAGTAAAGATCCCGGCGCCTGAAAGCAATGTGCTGACCGTCGAGCTGAAGGGATCGAACATATTACGCAACGTCGATTATCTGAACGCGCTGGGGGAGGCTTACCGGAGGTTTGGTCTGGACCAGAAGAACCAATCGGCGATAAATACCATGTCTTTTATCAAGACCCAGCTTTCAGGGGTCTCGGATTCGTTGAAAGCTTCCGGTAACCGGTTTACCAGGTACAGAGCGAACAATAAGATCGTCGATCTCAGCCAGGAAGGGTCGCTGGCCCTTCAGAGAGCTGAAGACGTAGGCAGGCAGGAGAATTCCCTGAAGCTAAAGATCAACTACTATAACGAGCTGAACAAGCACCTGGGTACCGGTGAGGACCTGAAAGGCTTTGTCGCCCCTGCCATCGGCGACCCCGACCCGGATCTTTCCAACCTGGTGCAAAAGCTGACGACCCTGTTCAGCCAGCGGGAGGCGCTCAGCCTTACCGCCCAGGCCCGGAACCCCAAGCTTATCGCTCTTAATAACGATATCGATCTCACACAACAGCTGATAAGAAAGAACATCGGCGGTTTGCTTGCCAATGCTCAAAATGAGCTGAACAGTCTCCAGCAACAAAAGGACCAGACCAACAGCAGGCTGTCGGGCATCCCCGAGACCGAGCGGGAGCTGCTGGATATAAAAAGAGGGTTTGATGTAAACAGCCAGCTCTATAACTTCCTTTTGCAGAAACGGGCGGAAGCCGGCATAGCGCTGGCCTCCAATAGTCCCTATGTACAGATCCTGGATGCGGCGACACCCGAGACCACCGAGTCCATAGGGCTAAGACCTGTATTCAACCTTGCCATCGGCGTGCTGCTGGGAGGGGTCATCGCGCTGGGCATCGTCCTGCTGAAGCAATACACTGACCGGCGGCTGAAATCTCCGGAAGGCGTACAGGAAGCCCTTCTATTGTCCGTGGCCGGGTTCATATCCCAAAATAGGGGCTCGACCGAGCTGCCCGTGGTAAAATCACCCAATTCGGCCGTCACGGAATCTTTTCGCAACCTGCGGGCTAACCTGCGCCATCTGCTGAAAGACAAGTCCCACGCCCTCATAGCCGTGCATTCCATGAAACAGGCGGAAGGTAAATCCTTTATCGCTGTGAACACGGCCGGCATCCTTGCGCTCAGCGGCAAGAAAGTATTGCTGGTGGAGCTGGATAAAAAATCTTCCCGGGTGGAAGGCCTCATCGGCGCAGGTAAAGGAAAGGACCTCAGCGATTACCTCAATGGAGCTGCATCTTTTTCCGAGCTTCTGTCCACTACGCAGGTGCGGTGCTTATCCTTCGTGCGGGCCGATAATCCGGATGTCCATCTGGCCGAGTTGATGGATTCCCCGTCGATGGAAAGATTTATAAAAGAAGCGCGCACGTCGTTTGACTTTGTAGTGGTAGATAATCCCCCGGTGGGAATATTGAGCGATGGAAAGATCATTGCAACTTATGCGGATGTTAACCTGTTCGTGCTGCGGATGGGCTTCAGCACGGTAAAAGATCTTTCCGGCATCAACAGGACGGCTGAAGAAGAGACCATCCCGAATATGGCCGTCGTCCTCAACGACGTCCATCTGCGACGGAGAGAATATAAAAAGTCCGGTTACTTTAGAGACGAACCGTAGGTTCGTTGTCCGAAGGACAGACATAAGATGTTTCCGGGAAACGGGTTAATTTTTCAGGGGACCCGTTTTCCGGAATCCATACGGAGGCCTGATTGAAAACGCTCTGAACGACCATGAACACTATGATCCATCTGACAAAAATTATTAAAAACCAGCTTTTCGGAGGCCATGCCCGAACCAGCAAGGCCAATAAGAACGTCCTCTTTTCCTTTCTCATCAAAGGCAGCAGCATTGCCTGCCAGTTCGCTCTTGTCCCGCTGACATTGCACTATCTTGACAAGGACCGGTATGGCATCTGGCTTACAGTGGCTTCGCTGCTGGGATGGCTGACCTTTTTTGACATCGGGGTTGGCAACGGACTGCGTAACAAGCTATCGGAAGCGCTTGCCAACAAGGACGTGCGGATGGCCAGGATATATGTCAGCACGTCCTATGCGCTGGTGGGTGCCATTTTTCTGTCACTGATGGTGGTATTGTGGATCATCTGTCCTTTTATCAACTGGTCCAGGGTGCTGAATGCCCCCCCGGCTATGAGCGGTGAATTGCTGCGCGTGGTATTGGTGGTTTTCTCCTTCTTTTGCATCCAGTTCATCCTGCAGTTGATCGGGAATATACTTTTTGCCCACCAGGAGCCCGCGTTCAGCAACCTCATCAACCCGCTGGCCAGCGTCCTGTCGCTGACGGTCATTTTTATCATGACACGTACGGTCCCCGCGTCCCTGTTCTGGGTATCTGTCGTTTTCAGCGTCAGTCCCGTGATCATGTTCCTGACGTTCAATATCATATTCCTGGGTAAAAGATACCGGGAGATCGCCCCCAGCTTCAAGTATGTACAGTTCAGGCATTCGAAGGACCTTTTTGGCCTGGGGCTGCAGTTCTTTATCATCCAGATAGCAGCCATGGTCCTCTATTCCAGCAGCAATATTATCCTGGTACAGCTGTTTGGCCCGGAAGATGTCACCATTTATAATATAGCTTACAAATATTTCACCATCGCCCTGATGATCAACGGCATCATAACGGCCACCTATTGGTCCGCATTTACAGATGCTTATGTGAGGAATGAGTTCGATTGGATCAAAAAGACGATCAAAAGAATGGAGAAGGTCACCTATCTGCTGATGGGGCTTGTCATCGTCTCGACCCTTCTTGCCAACTGGGTATTTTACATATGGCTGGGAGGTACCATAAAGATACCCTATACCATCCAGATCGTCATGTGCATCTATGCCCTGATCAGCCTGATCGCCGCGCCGCAGCATATATTCCTGAATGGAACGGGAAAGATAAGGCTGCAGCTCTATTCCGCGGTAGTGACCATCATCATTACGATACCCATGGCAATCCTTTTCTGCAAGGTCTTGAAGATCGGTCCGGCTGGCGTGATCCTGGCGATGATCTGTACTACGCTGCCCGTGACCATCCTTTACAAGATCCAATACGATAAGATCATTTCCGGAAGGGCAAAGGGGATCTGGAACCAATAAATCAACCATGG
>DASZVM010000748.1:0-6037 GCA_035547295.1 Puia sp.
AAAAATACCGTGGAAATTCATGCAGGGTTTGTTCCACAGATATTGGACTCTGTCCAGCATTATACCAATCCCAAGCCTGATGTCAATAGTTACCTCCTAAATCGAATTTCCCACTTACATGCGCCTGACCAACAGCTATCGTCCTGGGCACAATGGCGAGGCGAGTGGCTGCCCGGATTGAGGAACGACCTGCAAGTGGGGTATATCCATCTTTCTCAAAAATACAAATATAGCTTGCGGCGCCAGTATTCGTCTTCGGCCAGCTCTAATAACAATGCCTATTCGGAGGATAATAAGAATTATCATGCGCATCAACTATACGTACGGGATCGTATAAGCTATGCATTGCACGCGGGGGCATGGTCCTTCGAGCCGTCCGTCAATATGACCTATCAATATTTTAAAAATGAGTTCAAAGAAGAGTCTTTTTCGGGATCGGGGCCCGGCCCATCGAATCCTGGAGTTTCAAATATGAGCACAATGAGATACACACCCGATGGCTACGGGTTCTATGTCCTGACACCTGTAATAGACATCAGCTATAAGCAGGTGTTGGATATACAATGGGGAGCGGTGATGAACCTATCGCACCAGTATGTATTATACGCCGGAACGCTGCCCAAGAGGTCTGCTTTTGCCAGCATCGGCATCGACCTGCTGGAGCTTGATGGAGTGCACAGAAGCAATAGCCTGAAACTATTCGGATCGTATGCACAACGCAGCGCTTATTCCCAAGCCAGCTATTTCCTAAATGACATGGACGGGAATCATCCGCCTTCCCCATCTCCAACCATTCAGGTGCCGGTTCTAATAGGGGATCCAGTTGGAAGGACATTACCGAAATATTGGGTATGGCAGGCGGGGTAACGTGGTCGGTGCTCAAGGACAGGCTGCAGCTGGAATATAACTTCGAGCGTCGTAATTTTTCCACGTTGATAGTTATCGATCTCCCTTCCGCCACCGGCTATTCTACGATGTATAAGATAACCGACCTGGTGTCGTCGCAGCACAGGCTGGGGATAAATTATCATATTGCCGACCGTCCCGGTTTCAGCTGGCGGATGGGATTGAACACTACGGTGTTGAGAAGCAACGACAGCGGGGCCCAGGCTGATCATAACGTCATCGGCGATAACGTGCCGGGGAACAAAAAGCCTTCCTTTACAGGCGGATGGGTCAACAGGCTGCAGTGTCGTCGCATCAGTGCGGGAGTAGATATGCTGTACCATTTCAGCGGGGAGACCCTCAATTACTACAATGTTTATCCCGTTAGCCTGGCGGGCAGGGATAATTCCTGGCTCATGCAAAATATCTATCTGGGCTACCAATTACCCATGCCCGGAAAGATGGCGCTTGAAGTCTATCTTGACAGCCGGGGTCTTCTTCGTGGGGGGAATACTTACTATGGGATGGATACAAGAAGATACTATGGCGTAGGGGGAAAGATCACGATATGACGACGGATCACTTTGTATTCCAGCGGAACCACTTTATCCCCAGGAAAGCGAATACAATAGTATAGCCCAGCGTGGCCAGAAGAGCCATCCAGCTATGGTGATCCCAGGCGGAGGGCGCAAAGGCGGCCGAGACGATGTGTTTTACGGTGCCATAGGGGCTCCATTTGACGGCTTCGCCTATCTCCTTACCCAGCATACCCAGCTCGCCAAACATCCCGATCATGATAAAGGCGAAATACACCAGCCGGGTAACGACATTCACGGTCTCCGGATTTTTTATCAGTCCTACGATCACCTGACCCAGGCTGAGATACACAGCCCCGCCCACGATGGAGATGAGCAGTCCCGTGATGTAGCCGGTGGCGCTCATGGTGATACCGTCGAACTTGTAGCCGACGATAAAAAGGACGATCGTCGTAATAATGATCATCATCAGCTGTACGGCGAGCCGGCTGGCCATGATGGTCCAGTTGGAGGCGGGGGCTACCCTTAGCCGCTGGAAGATGCCTTTGTCCCTGTCGCGGGCAATGGTATTCGAATAGCCCATCAGCCCGATGGCCGTAAGACCTACGGTGATACAGTTGGAGAGGACAAAGGCGCCCCCAAACCTTGGTACGAGCCCCTTCCAGGACATGAGGATGATGGTTGGGACGAGCACCACCAGGATGGATGCACGACGGTTACGCCACAGCGTGGTCATGTCGGCCCGTAAAAGATGAATGAATACAGTGGTGGTGGATGGTATAGTAGTAGTCATTGTAATATGATTTATGGTTATGACCGGATCTCTGTACCGGTGAGCCCGATGAATACATCTTCAAGCGTGATCTTCCCTTTCCGGGATGCACGAATGACCTCCGGGTTCGTCCGATTGCTGTCGATGAGGGTCTGGGGTGTATCGATGGCGATGATCTTTCCATGATCGATGATGGCGATGCGATCGCAAACCGCCTCAGCCTCTTCCATGGAATGGGTGGTCAGCAGGATGGCATGTCCTTTTTCACGCATGGCTTCGATCCTCTCCCATAATTGACGGCGGGACTGCGGGTCCAGACCCGTCGTAGGCTCGTCCATCAGCAGGAGCCGGGGTTCGTGTATCGTGGCGATCACCAGCGAGACCCGTTGCTGCTGTCCGCCTGACAGCTGTCCATAGCGTTTGCCCGCAGCATCCTGCAGTTTGATATTCGCCAATATCGAATCCAGCTTCTCTTTTGTCAGAGAGACGCCATAGATACCTGCATATAGTTTTATGATCTCCGAAATGGTGAGCTCGGCCTGAAAGCTGGTGGCCTGCAGCTGTACGCCCATGTTTGCCCGGGCATGCAGCGGCTGCTCACGGACGGAAAAACCCGCCACATGGATATTGCCGGAATTGGGTTTTAAGAGACCTTCCACGGCGCTGAGGGTGCTGGTCTTGCCTGCTCCGTTGGGACCCAGCAACCCAAAGATCTCACCGGGACGCACATCAAAACTGACATCGCGGACAGCATGCTGGCTCCCGTAATAGATGTCGAGACCTTCCACCTGTAAGATCGGGGATGTATGGTTGGAGTTGTTCATGGGTGTAAATATATGGGGCGGGCGAGGATGGAGCAATGCGTGGGCGGTGATTTTCTGTCTATTGCCGGTGAAAGTATGGTAAAGGCCGGTGAAGGAGGTATGGTCTTAACAAATACATAATATTAAAGCTGTTTCTTTACGGTTCAAATGAGGTATTTGTTTAATATATTTCTTCCCCTGGCCTTTCTTATATCTTCTCTTTCAGGAATGGGGCAAACACAGGAGAATGACCGGGCGGAACTGGCCTATACCCAGCGATTGAGCCAGCAATTCCCGGATAGCGCCTTTCTTTTATTAAAGGAAATGTATAGCCAATCCATCGCAAAAAAGGACAGGGTGGGTACGGCCAGCTGTCTCTTCCAGATGGGGCAGATCTGTTATTACCTGGGCAACTACCCTCAGGCCCTGGATTTTCATTTGCAGGCCGACAAGATATTCCGCGAAGCAGGGCGTCAGGATCAGATAGCGGCCAACCTCAATGAAATGGGGATCCTGTATTATTACAACCGTCAACTGCCCCTGGCGCGTAAACAGTATGATGAAGCCTTGTCCCTGTACCGGGAGGGGGGCAATAGCGAAGGGCTGGCAAATACTTATGGGAAGATCGGACATCTCTATGAGAAGCAGAAAAAGTACGACAGCGCTTTTTTCTACCAGCGGCAGGCCCTTCAGCAATATCAGCGTATATCCCATAAGCAGGGTATGGCCAAGATCTATGAGAACATGGGCAGCATCTATGAGGACCTGGAACGTTTTGACTCTTCCAGGTATTATTTTATCAATGCCCTTCAGTTATATGAGCAGTCAGGGGAACAGGTGGCCAGTATCGAAGTGATCAATAACCTGGGGGATATCCTCCGCAAGACAGGTCATTACCAGGAAGCTATTGTACAAACGGGTAAGGCGCTTGCCCTGGCCACGCAGACCAATGACCTCTATGAAAAAGGAGCTGCGTACCGCGATCTGGGGAAGGCCTATCATCTTTTTGGGAAAGAGGATAGCGCTTACAATTACCTGGAGCTTTCACGCCGTGCTACGCTGGATATCTATTCCAGAGAAAATACCCGGCAGACGGCTTTTCTAAGCGTATTATTCGATATCGATAAGAAGAATGACGAGATCATCCGGCTGGAAAACGCCCGTAAGATCACTATCATCACTACAACGGCCGTGATCATCGTCGTCATCCTGCTGGCGGTGCTGGCGGCCGTCATCATCAGCCGGCAGCGGTTAAAGATCAGGAACGATCGGCTTACCAGCGAGCAGGACCGGCAGATATATCTTACCCAACGGGAGCTGATGCAGGCTGAGCTGCAAAACCGGCAATTACAGGAAGAAAAGCTGATACAGGAATTGGAAGTAAAACGCAAGGGTCTTACCAGCAGTACTTTACATGTGATCCAAAAAAATCAGCTGTTAGAGAACCTACGGGACAGACTGTCCATCATGGTAAAAGACGACAAGCGTGATCAGAAAAAACAGTTGCAGCAGCTGATCCAGCAGATAAACCTCAACTTTAATCACGACCAGTACTGGAATGAGTTCAGGGAGACCTTTGGGCAGGTGCACCAGCAATTCTTCGACAACCTGAAAAGCCATTGCGAAGAGCTTACGGGCAACGACCTCCGTCTGCTGTCCCTTATCAAGCTGAACCTTGCCTCCGGGGATATCGCCACATTGCTGGGTATTTCCCAGGATAGTCTAAGAGTCTCCCGCTACCGGCTAAAGAAAAAACTGTCCCTGAATAATGGGGAAAGCCTAACGGCCTTTGTGCAGTCCATATAGCGGTTAATCTTGCCTTAATGTTACGGTAACAATTTGGTAATGGAGATTCTTGTTCTTTTATGTGTATTGATAATCACTTAATTAAGTGTTGTTTGTTTATGCTGCTGCTGCCTGGTATACGCCTTCTGTTACGCTGTTACCATTTTGTTCATCCTTCCTTCTTCGCTTTTGCAGGGCGCCATCGCACATTTGTGCCGCAAAACAGGCATCAATTTATGCGTCGAATTTTACCCCTAGCGCTTTTAGCATTTTCCCTATTCCTGGGAGTGCCGGCCATGTCCCAGGTCTTAAAAGGATCGATCGTTTCCGAACAGACGGGAGAGGCGGTCACCGGAGCCGTTGTAAAAGTGGATGGCACTTCTTACTATGCCATTTCCGGGCTGGATGGCAGTTTTATTTTCAGGAATATCCCAGCGGGCGACTATAAAATAATCGTCTCCATGGTCGGTTTTATAGCTGAGACCCGGAACATGAAACTGACAAACAGCAGTAATGTGCTGCCGGTGATCGAACTTAAAACGGACCGAAAAGAGCTTTCTTCCGTAGTTGTGTCAGCCTCCCGGGAGAAAAATAACGATGCCCAGGCCCGGAATTTGGAAAAGAACGCCAACCAGGTGATGAATATAGTGTCGGCCAGGACAATCCAGATCTCTCCCGACTTAACAGTAGCCAATGTCATTCAGCGTGTTTCCGGGATCACAGTAGAAAGGAACAATACCGGCGATGGGCAGTATGCGTTGCTGAGAGGTATGGATAAACGTTATAATTATACCCTTGTAAACGGCGTAAAAATTCCCAGCCCTGATAACAAGAACAGGTTTGTTCCGCTGGATATCTTCCCAGCCGAATTGCTTGACCGGCTGGAAGTAACCAAATCCCTTAACCCTGATATGGAAGGTGACGGAATTGGAGGAGCCATTAACCTGGTGATGAAAGACGCTCCAAGCAAATTGTTAATCTCCGGCAATATCGCGACGGGGTTTAATACGCTGTTCTTTAACAGGCCTTTTTATACTTTCGATAAATCACAAATACAAACCAAGTCTCCTTACGAAGAGCTAGGTCCTGCCTATCCTGCCCGCCCGGGGGATTTTAATCCGGGTTTGCTGGATATGAAAAAGATGGGTACCAAGCCCAATATTTATGCAGGGCTGTCATTGGGAAACCGTTTTTTCAAAGATAAGCTGGGCGTATTGGCAGCCGGCACTTATCAGAATAGCTTAAGGGGAAGCAAC